>NZ_LZIE01000027.1:0-68173 GCF_001667155.1 Mycobacterium sp. 852002-53434_SCH5985345 | reverse complement strand
GGACACCATCGGCGCCCACGTCCGCAGCGACCCTCGCGGCTGGTTGCGCTTCGCATCGCTGCCCGCCGATCTGCAGGCCGCCGAGGACGCCGCCCAGGCCGCCGACGCCGAGCGCGCCCGCCGCAACCATGACGACAGGCGCACGGTCTTCGACCGACCGGCCACCACCGTGGAGCGCGCCCTGCTCGAAACCCTCGGCTACACACTGCCCGCCACCCTGACCACGCGGGTGCGCTGGCTCTCACCGGGCGTGCGCAACCGAAGCTGGCCCACCCTCGAACCCCAGGGAGATCCCACCTCATGAACACCATTCCCGACCCTGAGAACCACGCTGGCGCATCAGAAGACGACGACGACCTGACCGAGGACACCGGCGAGCCGCTCGACGATCGCACCGGCGAGCAGGAGCCCGGCGCCGAGCAGGAACCCGACGCCGAATCCGTCGACCCCCTGGACGGCGCCGACGACGACCACCCGTTCAGCGCAGAGGATTACACCGCCGCCGCCGAGGAGCTGGCCCAGCAGGCCGCTGGGGCCCAGGACGGGGCCGCCGAGGGCGACGGGGCCGAAGCACCCAGCGCCCTGGACGATCTCGACCGCGACACCCTGGCCAGCATGGTCGGCAAGCTGCGCCGCGAAAGCGCCGACCGCCGCGTCGCGCTGGCCGCCGCCGAGGAACGGCTACAGGCCGCCGCCCACCGCGTCGGCGAGCTGCAAGACGCCCTCGACGCCCGGCTGCGCGCCGACGCCGAGGCGCTCGCCCTCGGACAGCGGATGGTCGCCCCGTCCGAGCTGTGGCTTCTCGCCGACGTGCACGAGGTGCTGGCCGACGGCGCCGACGCGGTCGACCCGGCCAAGCTCGCCGAACTGGTCGCCGCTCGCGTCCCCGAGCACTGGAAAACGCCGGTTCCCCCGATGAGCTGGAGCAGGGGCCTGCATTCCGGGGCCACCGGGATCGACACCGTGCCGCGACCGGCGAGCTGGGCGCAGGCACTGCACCCCGAAGGGCGGTAAGCTAAGCCGCAGTCGCCCCAGGAGGGCACACCGCACCACCCCGGTCAGGCACCGGCGCGGATGTCCCCGAATCACGCCCTCCTGAAAGGCAATTCAATGACGTTACTCACCACCGGCGGCGGCGCATCCATCCTGACGCCCGAGCAGGTGCAGACCCTGGTCGTCGAACCGCTCACCCGCACCTCCGTCGGCGTGCAGATCAGCACCCCGGTCACCATCGACACCCACACCACCCGGTTCCCGATCGTCGTCTCCGACGTATCCGGCGGCTGGACCGCCGAAGGCGACGAGATCAACCTCAGCGACCCGACACTCGACGAGCTGGAAGTCACGCCCAAAAAGCTCGCGTCCCTGACCGTCGTCTCCAACGAGCTGCTCGCCGACTCCAACCCGTCGGCGCTGTCGGTGGTCGGGGGCTCGATCGTGCGCGACCTGGCACAGAAGCTCGACCGGGCGTTCTTCGGCGCCACGACCGCCAACGGGCCCGACGGCCTCGACAGCCTGGGCGGGGTGCAGCACGTTGACGGCGGTTCCACGTTCACCAACCTGGACGCCTTCGCCGCCGCGCTGTCCAAACTGGAGCAGGTTGACTCCAGCCTCGCGAGATCCTTTGTGGCCCACCCGACCACGCTGCTGCAGCTCTCCGAGCTGAAGATCGGCACCGGCTACAACCTGCCGCTGCTCGGGCCCGACGCCACCTCGCCCACCAAGCGGTCGATCCTGGGCGTCCCGGCCTACTGGTCGCCCTACATCGAGGAGGGCCTGGTTTGGCTTGTCGCACAAGCGAAGTCGTTCGTCGTCATGCGCCAAGACACCAGCGTCATCAGTGACACCAGCGCGTTCTTCAGCAGCGACCGGGTGGCGATCCGCGCCACCATGCGTGTCTCCTTCGCCTGGCCGCACCAGGCCGCCGTCATCCGCATCGGCACGGGCGGCTCCTAACAGGCCGGTGGACGCTCGGCGGTGGCTCTCTGAAACTCAATCACGAGGTCGAGGGAGTTCTGGCGGTAGCGCCGCCGGGCGCCCACCTTCTCCCGCCGTCCCTGGCTTCACTCCCTTGCCAGGGCGGTCGCCAACTATACTGGTGCGCAGAGAGATTGGGCGCGTGCATGATCCCTCCCGAAGGGCACCATCCAGGGTGGTTGTGCCATCCAGGGTGGTCGCCATCCAGGGGTCTGCCGCCACCATCCAGGGCGGGCCCGGCGCCGCCGCGCGGAGGGACCATGGTGGCCTTCGCGCCCCGCCGAGGGGCCACGGTCACCACCCCCATGGGGAGGGTGGCCCGACAGCCCCCCGCGCGCGCCCGCGCAGCATACGGTCTCGGCCAGCGTGCTGAGCGGCCCCGGCTGCCGGGCTCAGCGGTCCCGGCTCTGAGGGCCCCTTGCTCAGCGTCCCCCGAGCCCACCTCGGGCTCGGTGGCCTCGGGCTCGTCGTCGCGGTGCCAGGTCAGTGGGCCGTACTAGATCATCGAGTCTCGATGTTCTTCCGATCCCGATGTCGCCACGCTTGGCGACCCGGAAGCTCGGCGAAAACGGTGAGACAATGCCCAACATGACCGCAGGACAACAGCTCCGCGCCCAGTTCGCCGAGGCGCTGGCCCGCGCCTCGCGTGAGTGTGGCCGCGCCCTGGAATGGACCGAGGCCGAGGTGGTGGCCCTGGACCTGGCCGCCGAGTGCGCCGACCGCGCCGATGTGGTGCGCGCCCTGCTGGACCGCGAGCTGGCCCGCCCCGAGCCGCGCGCCACCAACGTCACCAAGCTCTCCGCCGAGGTGCGCCTGCTCAACAAGGCGAAGATGGACTACCTCTGGCGGCTGAATCCCGGCCCCGGCGTGGCCAAGTCCGAGCGCCACCAGCGCGCCGGGCGGATGCGCTGGGAGGCCCACAAGACACCCTCGCGCGGGGCCTGAGCGATGCGTTACGCCGAGCAGCCGGGCACCGGTGCCACCTCCGAGGCCTACCGCTGGCTCACCGAGCGCGAGCAGGCCGCCCAGGCGGCCCCTGGCCGGGCGCTGGCGTGGACACCGGATCTGCCCGGCTACCAGGGATCCGAGAAGCGCCTGAACGCGCTGCGAGCCGGTGAGCCGGTGACGGTGTTCGCCGGGTGCCTGCCGCGCTGGGCGCGCGACGGTGTGCGGGTCACACCGTTGACCTACGCCGAGGTGTCGCCCGACGGTGCCATGACGTTCAGCGACGACCCGCGCCAATTCGTCGCCGAGCACGGGCTGTAGCTGAAGTATTGCTGGTCGGTCTGCTTGGGTTGGGCGGCCTCGCCGGGCTGCTACGCCGTAATGAGACCTATCCGGTTGCAGGACCGGAATTGACGGATAATCTGTGCTATGCCCAAGTCCGCTGCCGATAAGTCGCTCACTGGCGAAGCGTTTACCACCGATGAGCGACCCAGCACTGATGGCCAGCCCGTCACTGTCGTCGATCAGGCACTTCTGGGGGGTGCGCCGCAGCGAGTCGGACGTTTCGTGTACCACTACGAGACCGACACCTGGACGTGGTCAGACACCGTCGCCCGGATCCACGGATACACCCCCGGCGAGGTCGAGCCCACGACCGAACTCGTGCTGAGCCACAAACATCCCGACGATCTGGCCAAGGTCAAGGGTCTCTTGCAGCAATCCGCGGCGCCGTTCAGCAGTCGGCACCGCATTCTCACCGCTGCAGGTGAAGTACGCAGCGTGGTCGTGGTGGGCGACGCCGTCACCGATGAGGACGGCCACATCGTCGCCACGCAAGGCTTCTACGTCGACATCAATGACGACATTAAGGCCGACCTCCAACAAAGCCTCGGCGACGAACTTCAGGTCATCGTCGCTAACCGCGCGGTCATCGATCAGGCTAAAGGAATGCTTATGGCGATCTACGGGCTAAGCGCCGACGCCGCCTTCGGGATCCTGAAATGGCGGTCCCAAGAACTTAACGTCAAGCTCAACTCCATCGCTGAGAAAGTCGCCACCGACATCCCTGTATTGCTTCAGGAGCACGCCGAGGTGCGTCGCCCCGTCGACCACTACCTGATGACACTGACGGTAGAAGACGTAACTCACAAGAAGGCGCGGCGATGACATTAATGATCGGCGGCGATGACAGCCTCGAAGTAGTACCTGTAGACGTTTGCTGAGGGCGACGAAGGCAGGGATTCGGCTGCGCTTGGCGGCGGCGATCCAGCGGCGCAGGTTCTCACCGCTCAGATCTGAGCGGTGCCCGTGGTTCGGAGCAATGAGCTACCGAGGAAGATGTTCGCTTTCGTCGGCGCGTTCCTGCGCGGCGGCGACTGGGAGGTCGGCCTGCGCATCGCCCGCAACCGTTCTGGGCGCGACCGCCAGTGCCCGACGGCGCTTGACGCCCCTGACGGCGAGCGCCCGCCCCCGGTGCTGTCGGGCCCAGGCGATAGCCTGAAGGTGCAGGCCCCGGCGGTGACAACCACCCGCCGCGCGAGCCGCCCCAAGGCCCCCATCACCGAGGGCAAGCGCCGCTTGCCGTGAGGAGGTCCGCCATGACCGCCACCATCCCCAACTGCGACGTGTGCCACGTCAACCGGGTCGAGCGCCCGGCCTACGCCGACGCCAAAGTGCCCGGCACCTGCTGGTGGTATCTGTGCCGCGAGCACTTCGACGAGTACGGCTGCGAGCTGGGCGACGGCAAAGGGCGGCTGGTCGGCAAGGCGTGATTTGAGCCGATTTTGCACGAATCTCGCATGGGCTTCCATATGCGCTGCTCAGAGGGTGCCCCCGGCAGGATTCGAACCTGCGGCCTTCTGCTCCGGAGGCAGACGCTCTATCCCCTGAGCTACGGGGGCGCTACGACTTCGGTGTTGCGCCATTGGGCCCCGCCAGACTAGCGCATGTCGGTAGCCGCTTTGCCACCGCAATGGATTCGGGGCGCGGGCACCTCAGCCAATAGGATGGACGCTCGTGACCCCCGCTGACCTCGCTGAGCTGCTCAAGACCACCGCCTCCGCGGTGCTGGTCGAGCGCGGGCTGGATGCTGCCGCGTTGCCGGCGACCGTCACCGTGGAGCGGCCCCGCAATCCCGAGCATGGCGACTACGCCAGCAACCTGGCGCTGCAGCTGGGCAAGCGGGTCGGCGCCAACCCGCGTGAACTTGCCGGATGGCTGGCCGAGGCATTGTCCGAGGCGGACGGTGTCGCCTCGGCGGAGGTGGCCGGTCCTGGCTTCATCAACATGCGCCTCGAGGCGCAGGCGCAGGCGGTGATCGTCAACAACGTCCTCGACGCCGGCGACACCTTCGGCCACTCCGACGCGCAGGGCGGCCACAAGATCAACCTGGAATTCGTCTCGGCCAACCCCACCGGACCCATCCACATCGGCGGCACCCGCTGGGCCGCCGTCGGCGACGCCTTGGGGCGGCTGCTGGCCACCCAGGGCGCCGACGTCGAGCGCGAGTACTACTTCAACGACCACGGCGCCCAGATCGACCGGTTCGCCAGCTCGCTGATCGCCGCCGCCAAGGGCGAACCAACGCCCGAGGACGGCTATGCCGGCGCCTACATCAACGACATCGCCGCGCAGGTGCTGCTGAAGGCGCCCGACGCGCTGAGCCTGCCCGACGCCGACATGCGCGAGACGTTCCGCGCCATCGGCGTCGACCTGATGTTCACCCACATCAAAGAGTCGTTGCACGAGTTCGGGACCGACTTCGACGTCTACACCCACGAAGACTCGATGCACACCAGCGGCCGGGTCGACCAAGCCATCGCCCGGTTGCGCGGGACGGGCAACATCTACGAAAAGGACGGCGCAACCTGGTTGCGCACCAGCGCTTTTGGTGACGACAAGGACCGCGTCGTGATCAAGAGCGACGGTAAGCCCGCCTACATCGCCGGTGACATCGCCTACTACCTGGACAAGCGGCAGCGCGGCTTCGACTTGTGTATCTACATGCTCGGCGCCGACCACCACGGATACATCGCCCGGCTCAAGGCCGTTGCCGCCGCGTTCGGTGACGACCCGGCGACCGTCGAGGTCCTCATCGGGCAGATGGTGAACCTGGTCCGCGACGGCGCGCCGGTCCGGATGAGCAAGCGGGCCGGAACCGTTATCACGCTCGACGACCTGGTCGAGGCGATCGGCGTCGACGCGGCGCGCTACAGCCTAATCCGCTCGTCGGTCGACACCCCGATCGACATCGACCTGGCGCTGTGGTCGTCGGCGTCGAACGAAAACCCGGTCTACTACGTGCAATACGCGCATGCCCGGCTCTCGGCGCTGGCCCGCAACGCCGCCGAACTGGGCCTGGCCCCCGACACCGGCCATCTCGAGCTGCTCAGCCACGACAAAGAGGGCACCCTGCTGCGCAGCATCGGGGAATTCCCCCGTGTGCTGAAAACGGCTGCGTCCCTGCGGGAACCGCATCGGGTGTGCCGTTACTTGGAGGACCTGGCCGGCGACTACCACCGGTTCTACGACTCATGCCGGGTTCTGCCCCAGGGCGACGAACAACCCAGCGACCTGCACGTCGCGCGCCTGGCGCTGTGCGAGGCCGCCCGCCAGGTCATCGCCAACGGGCTGACGATCCTCGGCGTCACCGCTCCGGAGCGAATGTGAACGTACACCCCGCCGGTCCGCGGCACGCCGAAGAGACTCGGCCCCTCAATAGCCCGCCGCGACCGCAATCCCCCGACGAGCTGCTGCGGCTCGCGCCGAACGTGTGGCCGCGCAACATCGTTCGCGACGACGCGGGTGTGGCCGGCCTCGCTGGAATCCCGGTGACCCAACTCGCCCAGGAGTACGGCACCCCGCTGTTCGTCGTCGACGAGGACGACTTCCGTTCTCGGTGCCGCGAGCTGGCGACGGCCTTCGGCGGTGGGCACAACGTGTGCTACGCGGCCAAGGCCTTCCTGTGCAGCGAGATCGCGCGCTGGGTTGATGAGGAAGGCCTCTCGCTCGACGTGTCCACCGGCGGCGAGCTCGCGGTCGCGCTGCACGCCGATTTCCCGCCGGAGCGGATCACCTTCCACGGCAACAACAAATCCGTCGCGGAGCTGACCGCGGCGGTCAAAGTCGGTGTCGGGCACATCGTCCTGGACTCGATGACCGAAATCGAGCGCCTCGACGCCATCGCGGGGGAGGCCGGAGTCGTCCAGGACGTCTACGTGCGTCTCACCGTCGGGGTCGAGGCGCACACGCACGAGTTCATCTCCACGGCACACGAAGACCAGAAGTTCGGGCTGTCGGTGGCCAGCGGCGCAGCGATGGCCGCGGTGCGCCGGGTGTTCGCCACCGATCACCTGCGGTTGGTGGGCCTGCACAGCCACATCGGCTCCCAGATCTTTGACGTCGACGGTTTCGAGGTCGCCGCTCATCGCGTCATCGGGCTGCTGCAGCAAATCGTCGACGAATTCGGCGTCGACAAGACGGGGCAGATCTCGACCGTGGATCTCGGTGGGGGACTGGGGATTTCATACCTGGGCACCGACGACCCGCCACCGGTGGCGGAACTGGCGGCCAAGCTGACTGCCATCGTCGGCAACGAGTCGGCGGCCGTGGGGCTGCCCACCCCGAGGCTGGTGGTGGAGCCCGGACGTGCCATCGCCGGGCCCGGCACCATCACCCTGTACGAGGTGGGCACGGTCAAGGACGTCGACGTGAGCAGCACGGCCCAACGCCGCTATGTCAGCGTCGACGGCGGGATGAGCGACAACATCCGCACCGCGCTCTATGACGCGCAGTACGACGCCCGGCTCGTCTCGCGCGACAGCGACGCACCGGCGACGCTGGCGCGGATCGTCGGAAAGCACTGCGAAACCGGCGATATCGTGGTGCGCGACGCGTGGGTGCCCGACGACCTTCGGCCCGGTGACCTGCTCGGGGTCGCGGCGACCGGCGCGTACTGCTATTCGCTGTCGAGCCGCTACAACATGATCTGCCGGCCGGCGGTGGTGGCGGTGCGCGCGGGGCGGTCCCGGCTGATCCTGCGCCGCGAGACGGTTGACGATCTACTGAGTCTGGAAGTGAGGTGAACTGTGCCCCGTGACGAAAAGCCTGTCGGCGTAGCGGTACTCGGGTTCGGCAACGTCGGAAGCGAAGTCGTCCGAATCATCGAGGACAGCGCCGATGACCTCGCGGCTCGGGTCGGCGCGCCCTTGGTGTTGCGCGGCGTCGGAGTGCGGCGGGTCGCCGCCGACCGCGGTGTCCCGATCGAGTTGCTCACCGACAACATCGAGGAACTCGTCTCCCGCGAGGACGTCGACATCGTCTTGGAGCTGATGGGGCCGGTGGAACCGGCCCGCAAGGCCATCCTGCGCGCGCTCGAGCACGGCAAATCGGTCGTGACGGCGAACAAGGCGCTGTTGGCCACCTCCACCGGGGAATTGGCGCAGGCCGCCGAAAACGCTCACGTCGACCTGTATTTCGAGGCGGCGGTCGCGGGTGCGATCCCGGTCATCCGCCCGCTCACCCAGTCGCTGGCGGGGGACACCGTGCTGCGGGTCGCCGGCATCGTCAACGGCACCACCAACTACATCCTGTCCGCCATGGACAGCACCGGCGCCGACTACCAAACCGCCCTGGCCGAGGCGAGCGCCCTGGGCTACGCCGAGGCCGATCCCACGGCCGACGTCGAAGGCTACGACGCCGCGGCCAAGGCCGCGATCCTGGCATCGATCGCCTTTCACACCCGGGTCACCGCCGACGACGTCTATCGCGAGGGCATCACCAAGATCACCCCGGCCGACTTCGCCTCCGCACGGTCTTTGGGCTGCACCATCAAGCTGCTGTCCATCTGCGAGCGCATCCCGGGTGACGATGGACAGGAACGGGTCTCGGCCCGCGTCTATCCGGCGCTCGTGCCGCTCTCGCACCCGTTGGCCACCGTCAGTGGGGCGTTCAACGCCGTGGTGGTCGAAGCCAAGGCGGCCGGCCGGCTGATGTTCTACGGTCAGGGCGCCGGTGGCGCACCCACCGCATCCGCGGTCACCGGTGACTTGGTGATGGCCGCCCGAAACCGGGTACTGGGCAGCCGCGGGCCGAAAGAGTCCAAATACGCCCAGCTTCCCATCGCCCCAATGGGTTTCATCAGCACCCGCTACTACGTCAGCATGAACGTCGCCGACAAGCCGGGCGTGTTGTCCACGGTGGCGGCCGAATTCGCCAAGCGCGAGGTGAGCATCGCCGAGGTCCGGCAGGAGGGGGTGTCCGACGAAGGCGGGCGGCGGGTGGTAGCCCGTGTCGTGGTGGTCACCCACAGCGCCACCGACGCCGCACTCTCCGAAACCGTCGATGCGCTGGCGGATTTGGACGTCGTGCAGGGCGTCACCAGTGTCCTGCGATTGGAAGAGACGGGTTCATGAGCGTCCCGCATACCGCCGTGCACCAACCGTGGCCCGGATTGATCGCGGCGTACCGCGACCGGCTGCCGGTGGGCGACGACTGGACCCCGGTCACCCTGCTCGAGGGCGGCACTCCGCTGATCGCCGCGACGCGTCTCTCGGAAAAGACCGGCTGCACGGTCCACCTCAAGGTCGAGGGCCTCAACCCGACCGGCTCGTTCAAGGACCGGGGCATGACCATGGCGGTCACCGACGCACTGGCGCGGGGCCAGCAGGCCGTGTTGTGCGCCTCGACCGGCAATACGTCGGCGTCGGCGGCGGCATACGCCGCTCGTGCCGGCATCACCTGCGCGGTGCTCATTCCGCAGGGCAAGATTGCGATGGGCAAGCTGGCTCAGGCGGTCATGCACGGCGCCAAGATCATCCAGATCGACGGCAACTTCGACGACTGCCTGGAATTGGCCCGCAAAATGGCCGCCGACTTCCCGACGATCGCGTTGGTCAACTCGGTCAACCCGGTCCGCATCGAGGGCCAGAAGACGGCGGCGTTCGAGATCGTCGACGCGCTTGGTGCCGCGCCGGATGTGCACGCTCTCCCGGTGGGCAACGCGGGCAACATCACCGCGTACTGGAAGGGCTACACCGAGTACCACCAGGACGGCGTGATCGACAAGCTGCCCCGGATGCTGGGCACCCAGGCGGCCGGCGCCGCACCACTGGTGCACGGCGCCCCGGTCAGCAACCCCGAGACGATCGCGACCGCGATACGCATCGGCGCCCCCGCCTCGTGGGCGGCCGCGGTCAACGCGCAGCAGCAGTCCAACGGGCGCTTCCTGGCCGCCACCGATGAGGAGATCCTGGCCGCGTACCACCTGGTGGCCGAAAGTGAAGGCGTCTTCGTCGAGCCCGCCTCGGCGGCCAGCATCGCGGGTCTGCTCAAGGCCGTCGATGACGGCTGGGTGGAGCGCGGGTCGACCGTGGTGTGCACGGTGACCGGCAACGGCCTCAAGGATCCCGACACCGCGCTGAGGGACATGCCGACCGTCTCCCCGCTACCCGTCGATCCGGTGCTCGTCGTCGAGAAGCTGGGGCTTGCATAGTGGCGATCGAAAGCGCGGCAGAGCCGATGGCGGTTTGTCGGTGAGCCAGATGCTGTCCGCCGGGCTGGTGGCGAGCGCCGTGGTGTCGGCGTCCAGTGCCAACCTCGGTCCCGGTTTTGACAGCATCGGTTTGGCGTTGAGCCTCTGCGACGAGATCGTCGTGGAGACAACGGATTCCGGCCTGGTCGTGCTGGTCGAAGGGGAGGGCGCCGAGCAGGTGCCGCGGGGCTCAGAACACCTGGTGGTGCGTGCCGTCGAATGCGGACTGCGGGCCGTCGGCGTCCAGGCCCCGGGCCTGGTGATCCGCTGCCGCAATGCCATTCCGCACTCCCGTGGCCTGGGCTCGTCCGCGGCGGCCGTGGTCGGCGGCCTGGCTGCGGCCAATGGCCTTGTGGCGCAGACGGATTCGGATCTGCTGAGCAATGCTCAGCTGATCCAGCTGTCCTCGGAGTTCGAGGGTCATCCCGACAACGCTGCGGCCGCCGTGCTGGGTGGTGCGGTGGTTTCCTGGATCGACAGCTCGGGCGACCGTCCCCGGTATTCGGCGGTGTCCGTGCGCCTGCACCCCGACATCCGTCTGTACTGCGCGATACCCCAAGAGCGCTCGTTGACCGCGGAGACCCGGGTGCTACTGCCCGCCCAGGTGAGCCACGAGGATGCCCGGTTCAACGTCAGCCGGGCCGCATTGCTGGTGGTAGCGCTGAGCGAACGCCCGGACATGCTCATGCCGGCCACCGAGGATGTGCTCCACCAGCCGCAGCGGGCTCCCGCAATGCCCGCCTCCGCGGAATATTTGCGACTGTTGCGGCGTCATAACGTGGCAGCGACACTTTCGGGGGCTGGTCCGGCACTGATTGCGCTGAGCACGGCGCCGGAGTTGCCAACGGAAGTGGTGGAGTACGGGGCCGCGAACGGATTTGCCCTTACTGAGATGACCGCCGGCGAAGGAGTTCGCTGGAGCCCGGGAGTCACAGTCCCCGGTTGATCCACAGCGTGGCCGGAGGGTTTGCTTGCTTCCAGGCAGGATGCGGGCTATCCTCGGACCCGTCCAGCAATCGCAGCATCTGCATCTGCATACATACTGCCTTGCCGCTAGGACAACACCAATTCTTCTCGTGGACGAGGTTCGCCGCTTACTCCGCCGATTAAGGCGATCACCGTTGCAGAGTCGATATTTGGGCGCACTCGGCGATTTGGCTGAATGCAACGAACCCCCCGTATGACGTGATCAACGGGGGAAGAAAGGAACTCCGTGACCGATACGGACCTGTTCACGGCTGACGCGAGCACCGACAGCAACGAGGTGCCGAGCGCTGTGACCCCAGACACACCCGATGTCAAAACCAAAGCCACGGTTGGCTCTCTGTCGACCATGGTGCTTCCCGAATTGCGCGCGCTGGCTAACGAGGTCGGCGTCAAGGGGACGTCGGGCATGCGCAAGAACGAACTCATCGCCGCCATAAAGGAAATCAGGGGACAGTCCAACGGGACATCCGCCCCCACCACCTCCGAGGACGGCGCCAAGTCCGAGGCCGCCAGTGCTGAAGTACCGGCTGGCGAGGACCACCAGAACGGTTCGACAACCGAGGCGCCCCGCCGCGAACGGCGCAGCGCCTCACGCGAGCCGGGATCAGCCCGCACCGGCGACGAAGCGGATGGCGAGCGCTCACGCAACCGCGAGGGCAATGCGACCGGCGAGGACCACGCCCGCCAGGGCGGCAAGCGCGACAACCAGCGCGAAGAGCGCGGCCAGGACTCGGGCAGCGAGCAAAGCGGTGATCAGCAGGGCTCGGGCGGCCAGCAGTCTCGCGGCGGCTCGAACCAGCAGGACGACGACGGCGACGGTCGTGGCGGCAGGCGTGGTCGCCGCTTCCGCGATCGCAGGCGGCGCGGCGAGCGGTCCGGCGAGGGCGGCGACACCGAACTCCGTGAGGACGACGTCGTGCAGCCGGTCGCCGGAATCCTTGACGTGCTCGACAATTACGCGTTCGTCCGCACCTCCGGTTACCTGGCCGGTCCGCACGACGTCTACGTGTCCATGAACATGGTGCGCAAGAACGGCCTGCGCCGCGGCGACGCGGTAACCGGCGCGGTTCGCGTGCCGAAGGACGGCGAACAGCCCAACCAGCGTCAGAAGTTCAACCCGCTGGTCCGCTTGGACAGCGTCAATGGCGGTCCGGTCGAAGACGCGAAGAAGCGACCCGATTTCAGCAAGCTGACGCCGCTCTACCCCAACCAGCGGCTTCGCCTGGAAACCACTCCCGACCGGCTGACCACCCGGGTCATCGACCTGATCATGCCGATCGGTAAGGGCCAGCGCGCCCTGATCGTGTCGCCGCCGAAGGCCGGTAAGACGACGATCCTGCAGGACATCGCCAACGCGATCACCAAGAACAACCCGGAATGCCACCTCATGGTCGTGCTCGTCGACGAGCGCCCCGAGGAGGTCACCGACATGACGCGCTCCGTCAAGGGCGAGGTCATCGCCTCGACCTTCGACCGGCCGCCCACGGACCACACGGCAGTCGCCGAGCTGGCCATCGAGCGCGCCAAGCGGCTCGTTGAGCAGGGCAAGGACGTCGTGGTGCTCCTCGACTCGATCACCCGCCTGGGCCGCGCGTACAACAACGCGTCACCCGCGTCGGGCCGGATCCTGTCCGGTGGTGTCGACTCCACCGCTCTGTATCCGCCGAAGCGGTTCCTGGGTGCCGCGCGAAACATCGAGGAAGGCGGGTCGCTGACGATCATCGCCACCGCGATGGTCGAGACCGGATCCACCGGTGACACAGTCATCTTCGAGGAGTTCAAGGGCACCGGTAACGCCGAGCTCAAACTGGACCGCAAGATCTCCGAACGACGGGTCTTCCCGGCGGTCGACGTGAACCCGTCCGGCACCCGTAAGGACGAGCTGTTGCTTTCGCCGGACGAGTTCGGCATCGTGCACAAGCTGCGCCGCGTGCTGTCGGGTCTGGACTCCCACCAGGCCATCGACCTGCTGATGTCGCAGCTGCGCAAGACGAAGACCAATTACGAGTTCCTGGTGCAGGTCTCCAAGACCACACCGGGATCGATGGACAACGACTAACCGAACCACGTTCCTCGGCGCGTCGTCACCGCGACACTTAGAGCACGTACGCGACACGCCGACTGGCGCCGCCATGGTTTAAGTTTCGACGCAACCCAAGCGCCGGGAATGCCGACGGGTACCCCGTTGTTTTGGGAGAACAGCGGTTGACCCGGCATAATCGGTGCTCGACAAGATCGAAGAGGACAGCATGAAATCTGACATTCATCCCGCTTACGCGGAGACCACGGTGCATTGCGGGTGCGGAAACACGTTCCAGACCCGCAGCACCAAGCCCGGCGGCAACATCGTCGTGGAGGTGTGCTCGCAGTGCCACCCGTTCTATACCGGCAAGCAGAAGATTCTTGACAGCGGCGGCCGGGTGGCCCGCTTCGAGAAGCGCTACGGCAAGCGCAAAGGTGCCGCGGCGGACGACACCGACAAATAGCTGCGTTGCCGACGCCCGAACTGTGCGAGAGAGCACAGGCCGGGCGTCGGTTTGCGTTTACGGCAAATGAGAACGCGGGGCTGAGCGGGCAGGAGGTGACAGGTGACGCAGCCGGTGCAAACCATTGATGTGCTGTTGGCCGAACACGCCGAGCTCGAGCAACGGCTGGCGGATCCCGACCTGCACAGCAATCCCGCCGAGGCGCGCAAAGCCGGCCGCCGGTTCGCCCGATTGGCCCCGATCGTCGCGACGCATCGCAAGTTGGAGGCGGCGCGCGGTGACCTGGAGGCGGCGCGCGAGCTGGCCGCCGACGACGAGTCGTTCGCCGATGAGGTGACCGAACTGGAATCACGGGTCGCTGAATTGGACACCCAACTGACCGACATGCTGGCGCCGCGCGACCCGCATGACGCCGACGACATCGTGCTAGAGGTCAAATCCGGCGAGGGCGGCGAGGAATCGGCTTTGTTCGCGGCGGACCTGGCCAGGATGTACATCCGCTATGCCGAGCGGCACGGCTGGAACGTGACCGTGCTGGACGAAACCACGTCGGACCTCGGTGGCTATAAGGACGCGACGCTGTCCATCGCCAGCAAGGGCGACTCGGCCGACGGAGTGTGGTCCCGCATGAAGTTCGAGGGTGGGGTGCACCGGGTGCAGCGCGTTCCCGTGACGGAATCGCAAGGCCGCGTACACACTTCGGCGGCGGGCGTATTGGTCTATCCCGAACCCGAGGAAGTGGGCGAGGTGCAGATCGACGAGTCGGATCTGCGCGTCGACGTGTACCGCTCGTCCGGCAAGGGCGGCCAGGGGGTGAACACCACCGACTCCGCGGTGCGAATCACGCACCTGCCCACCGGCATCGTGGTCACGTGTCAGAACGAACGCTCGCAGCTGCAGAACAAGACGCGTGCGTTGCAGGTGCTGGCCGCCCGCCTGCAGGCATTGGCCGAAGAGCAGGCACTGGCAGACGCATCGGCCGACCGGGCCAGCCAGATCCGGACCGTCGACCGCAGCGAACGCATTCGCACCTACAACTTCCCGGAGAACCGGATCACCGACCACCGAATCGGTTACAAGGCACACAATCTCGATCAAGTACTCGACGGCGACCTGGACGCGATGTTCGACGCGTTGGGAGCCGCCGACAGACAGTCCCGGTTGCAACAGGCATGAGTGTCTTGCGGCGTGCGATCGACTCCGCGGCGGCGACGCTCGCCGAAGCGGGAATCGACTCCGCCCGTTGGGATGCCGAGGAGCTGGCCGCGCACCTGACGGGCACCGAGCGCGGTCGGCTGGCCTTGCTCGAGTCGCCCGGCGACGACTTCTTCGGTCGTTACCGCGACGTCGTGGCCGCACGCTCCCGGCGGGTGCCCTTGCAGCATCTCACCGGCGCAGCCGCGTTCGGCCCGCTCATGCTGCACGTCGGGCCCGGCGTCTTCATCCCGCGCCCGGAAACCGAAGCCCTTTTGGCGTGGGTGACCGAACAGCGCCTCCCCACCCGGCCCGTCATCGTCGATCTGTGCACCGGTTCGGGCGCATTGGCGGTGGCGCTGGCCCAGCACCACCCCACGGCGCGGATCATCGGGATCGATGACTCCGGGACGGCCCTCGAGTACGCGCGCCGCAACGCGGCGGGCACCCCGGTCGAACTCCTGCAGGCCGACGTCACAGCCCGGGGACTGCTTTCCGAACTGGACGACGGAGTCGACTTGGTGGTGGCCAATCCGCCCTACGTTCCCGACGCCGCGGAGGTGGAACCCGAAGTCGCCCAACACGACCCACGCCATGCGGTGTTCGGCGGCCCGGACGGGATGGCGGTGATCGGCCCCATCGTCCGCCTGGCCGGGCGCTGGCTTCGCCCGGGCGGCATCTTTGCCGTCGAACATGACGACACGACGTCGCAGCCGACCGTCGAGTTAATTTGTGAGACGGGGCTTTTCGACGACGCCACCGCCCGCAATGACCTGGCCGGCCGGCCGAGATTCGTCACCGCCCGCAGAAAGGAGCGGGCGGATGACTGAAGTCTTTGACTGCGCCGATCCCGATCAACGTTCGCGCGGGATCGCCTCGGCGGCAGGGGCGCTGAAGGGTGGCCGATTGGTCGTCATGCCGACCGACACCGTCTACGGCATCGGCGCCGACGCTTTCAACAGCGCCGCGGTGGCCGCCCTGCTGTCGGCGAAGGGGCGGGGACGCGACATGCCGGTCGGCGTGCTGGTCGGCTCGTGGCACACCATCGAGGGTCTCGTCTACACTATGCCGGACGGGGCCCGCGACCTGATCCGCGCGTTCTGGCCGGGGGCGCTGAGCCTGGTGGTGACGCAGGCGCCGTCGCTGCAGTGGGACCTCGGCGACGCACGCGGCACCGTGATGCTGCGGATGCCGCTGCACCCGGTCGCCATCGAGCTGTTGCGCGAAGTCGGGCCCATGGCGGTGTCCAGCGCGAACGTGTCCGGCCGTCCGCCCGCGGTGGATGCCGACGAGGCCCGTGATCAACTCGGCGATCTCGTCGACGTTTATCTCGACGCGGGGACGGCTGAGCAGCAGGCCGCTTCCACGATCGTCGACCTCACCGGTTCCGCCCCGCGGATCCTGCGGCCCGGCCCGGTGAGCGCCGAACGGATCGCGGAAGTGCTCGGGTTAGACCTCGAAAGCCTGACCGCCCAGGCCTAGCCCGAGCGGTTCTCTGGTTGCCAGGTTGGTGCAGTACGGTCTCGACGTGTCCAGCGACATAACCGACCTAGCCAGTGGTTTGCTCGCCCTGGGTGACCGGGGCACCGGTGTCCCGCTGCGCGAGCTTGCACTCGTTGGACTGACCGCCGCCATCATCACGTACTTCGCCACCGGTCCCGTGCGCGTGCTCGCCACCCGGCTGGGCGCGGTTGCCTATCCGCGGGAACGCGACGTACACGTGACCCCGACCCCGCGCATGGGCGGGCTGGCGATGTTCCTCGGCGTCCTCTCGGCCGTCTTCCTGGCGTCCCAGCTTCCGGCGCTCACTCGCGGGTTCGTCTATTCGACGGGTATGCCGGCCGTACTGGTGGCCGGCGCGGTGATCATGGGCATCGGCCTCATCGACGATCGTTGGGGGCTCGACGCCCTGACGAAATTCGCCGGCCAGATCACCGCGGCCAGCGTGCTGGTCACCATGGGCGTGGCCTGGAGCGTCCTCTATATCCCGATCGGCGGTGTCGGCACCATCGTGCTGGACCAAGCCTCGTCGATCCTGCTCACGCTGGCGCTCACGGTGTCCATCGTCAACGCGATGAACTTCGTCGACGGGCTCGACGGACTGGCCGCCGGGCTCGGGCTGATCACGGCTCTGGCGATCTGCATGTTCTCGGTCGGCCTGTTGCGCGACCACGGCGGCGATGTGCTCTTCTATCCGCCCGCCGTGATCTCCGTGGTGCTCGCGGGTGCCTGTCTGGGCTTCCTGCCGCACAACTTCCACCGCGCCAAGATCTTCATGGGTGATTCGGGCTCGATGCTGATCGGCCTGATGCTCGCCGCGGCCTCTACCACCGCCGCCGGCCCCGTTTCGCAAAACGCCTACGGTGCGCGCGACGTGTTCGCGCTCCTGTCGCCGTTCCTGCTGGTGGTCGCCGTCATGTTCGTGCCGATGCTCGATTTGCTGCTGGCGATCGTGCGCCGCACCCGCGCGGGTCGCAGCGCGTTCAGCCCGGACAAGATGCACCTGCACCACCGCTTGCTGCAGATCGGTCATTCCCACCGCAGGGTGGTGTTGTTGATCTACCTGTGGGTCGGCATCGTCGCGTTCGGCGCCGCCAGCACCATTTTCTTCAATCCCCGCGATACCGCCGCGGTGATGTTGGGCGCGATCGTGGTCGCCGGCGTCGCGACGGCGATCCCGCTAATGCGCCGGCGAGACGAGTACGAAGACGAGGACTACGACAGCTAGTAGTAGTGGCGTTCGCCGTATGGTACGGTGCAGGTAGAACCCCAAAAAGCCGCACAGAACGCCGGTCCATCGGACGCAGATCCGGTTGGGTCGGCTGGGGAGTCGCGTCGGGAGATACCCCTTGGGTGATTCCACTGTGACGTGCGATACGCTCGGCGGGCCACCGATCAGTCGGTCGGGGGACTCCCGCTCCACTAACTTGGGATTGAGGTGCTGCAGTGACGACACCAGCGCAGGACGCGCCGTTGGTGTTTCCCTCTGTGGCGTTCCGCCCGGTCCGGCTGTTCGTCCTCAGCATTGCGGTTACTGCGGTGGCAGTCGTCGCCGCCAGCTTGACCGGTCACCCGATGGTCGGGGTCTTCTTCGGCGTCGGGTTGCTGCTCGGTTTGCTCAACGCCCTTCTCGTGCGCCGTTCGGTCGCGTCGATCACCGCGAAAGAGCACCCGCTGAAAAGCACGATGGCGCTCAATTCTGCTACCCGGCTGGCGATTATCACGATCATCGGGCTGATCATCGCCTACATTTTCCGGCCCGCCGGCCTGGGTGTCGTGTTCGGGCTGGCGCTTTTCCAGGTTTTGTTGGTGGCATCGACGGCGCTTCCGGTGTGGAAGAAGCTGCGCGCCGGTGACTGGGCGGACGCCCATCCCTCGGACGGAGGCGGCGTCACCGCGGGATCGGAAGGAACGGAAGGAAGAGGCAGCACCGATGACTGAGACGACGTTCCTGGCCGCCGCAATCGAGGTTGGGGAGCACAGCCAGGCCAAATGGCTCGGGCTGACCGTCAACACCGACACGATTCTGTCGACCGCGATCGCCGCCGTGATCGTGCTGGCACTGGCCTTCTTCCTGCGGGCGAAGATCACCTCCACCGGGGTCCCCAGCGGTGTGCAGTTGTTCTGGGAGGCCATCACCGTCCAGATGCGCGATCAGATCGAGAGCGCGGTCGGGATGCGGATCGCGCCGTTCGTGTTGCCGCTGGCCGTCACGATTTTCGTGTTCATCCTGATCTCCAACTGGCTGTCGGTGCTCCCGCTGCAGTACACCGACAAGTCGGGGCACACCACCGAACTGCTGAAGTCGGCGGCCGCGGACATCAACTACGTTCTGGCGCTGGCCCTCTTCGTGTTCGTCTGCTATCACGTGGCGGGCATCTGGCGCCGCGGCATCGTCGGCCACCCGCTCGCCGTGCTCAAGGGCCACGTGGCGTTCCTGGCCCCGATCAACCTCGTCGAAGAGCTCGCCAAGCCGATCTCGTTGTCGCTCCGACTTTTCGGCAACATCTTCGCCGGCGGCATCCTGGTCGCGCTGATCGCGCTCTTCCCGCCGTACATCATGTGGGCGCCCAACGCGATCTGGAAGGCCTTCGACCTGTTCGTCGGGGCGATCCAGGCGTTCATCTTCTCGATCTTGACGATTCTCTACTTCAGCCAGGCCATGGAGATCGAGGAACACCATGACTGAGGTCACCAATCGCTTTGTCCCACACACCATTACAGAGGCCTGGTAGACCGCTACCAGCTATCAAGGAGGAAAAGAATGGCAGCCCTGGACCCACAAATCGCTGCCGCCGCTCTCATCGGCGGTGGCCTGATCATGGGTGGCGGCGCGATCGGCGCCGGCATCGGTGACGGTATCGCCGGTAACGCGCTGGTTTCGGGTATCGCCCGGCAACCCGAGGCGCAGGGCCGGCTGTTCACGCCGTTCTTCATCACGGTCGGTCTGGTCGAGGCGGCCTACTTCATCAACCTGGCGTTCATGGCGTTGTTCGTCTTCGCGACCCCGGTCAAGTAATTCGCTGCAATGCGTGACGCGAGTCTGAGCATTTTGGCATCCAGCCAGGTGGTGGCAGAGGGAGGCAACAACTTCCTCGTCCCCAACGGCACCTTCTTCTTTGTGCTGGCCATCTTCCTGATCGTGCTGGCCGTCATCGGTACGTTCGTGGTGCCGCCGGTCATGCGGGTGTTGCGGGAACGCGACAACATGGTTGCCAAGACGGCCGCCGACAACAAGAAGGCGGCCGAGCAGTTCGACGCCGCCAAGGCCGACTATGAGGAGGCCCTGACGGAGGGCCGGGTTCAGGCGTCGTCGTTGCGCGACAATGCCCGCGCCGAGGGCCGTAAGGTGGTCGAAGACGCGCGCGCCAGTGCCGAGCAACAGGTGATGTCGACGTTGCAAATGGCCTCCGAGCAACTCAAGCGGGAGAGAGACGCCGTGGAGCTGGATCTGCGCGCCAACGTGGCGGGCATGGCGGCGACGCTGGCGAGCCGGATCCTTGGCGTCGAGGTGGTCCCGGCCACTTCGGCAGCATCTGCAACCGGGAAATCTGGACGGTAATCGGGTATGTCGACATTCATCGGGCAGTTGATCGGTTTCGCGGCCATCGTGCTCTTGGTCGTGCGGTACGTCGTGCCGCCGGTACGTCGTCTGATGGCCGCCCGCCAAGAGACCGTGCGCCAACAGTTGAAAGACTCTGCGGCAGCGGCAGATCGGTTGAGCGAGTCGACCACCGCCCACAGCAACGCGGTGGAATCCGCCAAGACTGAGGCCGAGCGGCTCGTCGAAGAAGCGGAGACGGATTCCGGCCGCATCGCCGAACAGTTCCGGACCCAGGCCGGTGTCGAGTCCGAACGCATCACCGCGCAGGGTGCCCGCCAGGCCGACCTGCTGCGCACCCAGCTGAGCCGCCAGCTTCGCCTGGAACTCGGTCACGAGGCGGTGCGTCAGGCAGGCGAGCTGGTGCGTAACTACGTCGCCGACCCCGCGCAACAAGCGGGTACCGTCGATCGCTTCCTGGACGACCTCGAAGCGATGGCCCCGGCACCCGCAGAGGTCCAATATCCGCTGCTGGCCAAGATGCGCTCCGCCAGTCGGCTGGCGGTGGCCAGCCTGGCGGAGCGGTTCAGCGACATCGCCAAAGACCTTGACAACAAGGCCCTTTCCAGCCTGTCCGCCGAGCTCGTTTCGGTCGCCGAAATGCTGGACCGCGAGATCGTTGTCACCCGGTACCTGACCGTGCCCGCCGAGGATCCGGCGCCCCGGGTACGGCTTATCGAGCGGCTGGTCTCGGGCAAAGTCGCCGACGCCACGCTCGACGTTCTGCGGATGGCCGTCTCGGAGCGCTGGTCGGCCAACTCCGATTTGGGCGATGCGATCGAGCACATCTCGCGCCAGGCGTTGCTCGAAGTCGCCGAACGCGAGGACAAGGTCGACGACGTGGAAGACCAGTTGTTCCGCTTCTCCCGCATCCTGGACGCACAGCCCCGGCTCGGGATCATGTTGGGCGACTACGGCGTGCCGGTCGAAGGCCGAATCGACCTGCTTCGCAAGGTTCTTGACAGCGCCAGCGCCCGGGTCGATCCGATTGTGGTGGCGCTGCTGACCCAAACCGTCCAACTGCTCAGGGGTGAGTCGGCCGAGGAGGCCTTCCAGTTCTTGGCGAAAGTTGCGGTGGCGCGCCACGGCGAGATCGTCGCGCGAGTCAGCGCGGCGGCCGACCTCAGCGACGCCCAACGATCTCGCCTCACCGACGTGCTCGGCCGTATCTACGGTCATCCGGTGACGGTGCAGCTGCAGGTCTCCGACGAACTGCTCGGCGGTCTGCTCATCTCCGTGGCAGACGAAGTGATTGACGGGACACTCGCTTCTCGCCTCGCCGCTGCGAAGGCGCAACTGCCCGACTGACACCAACCGCCTACCACAACCACACGCGAACCAAGATCAAGTAGGAAGACGAAAAGCCATGGCCGAGTTGACGATCTCCGCTGATGACATCCAGAACGCCATCGAGGAGTATGTAGGCTCTTTCACCTCCGACACCTCCCGCGAAGAGGTCGGTACCGTCGTCGATGCCGGAGACGGCATCGCGCACGTCGAAGGCTTGCCCTCCGTCATGACCCAGGAACTGCTCGAGTTCCCGGGCGGGGTCCTCGGCGTCGCACTGAACCTCGACGAGCACAGCGTCGGCGCGGTGATCTTGGGCGACTTCGAGAAAATCGAAGAGGGCCAACAGGTCAAGCGCACCGGGGAGGTGCTGTCCGTCCCCGTCGGCGACGCATTCCTCGGACGCGTCGTCAATCCGCTCGGCCACCCCATCGACGGCCGGGGAGACATCGACACCGACACGCGCCGCGCCCTGGAGATCCAGGCGCCGTCCGTGGTGCAGCGGCAGAGCGTGAGCGAGCCGCTGCAGACCGGCATCAAGGCCATCGACGCGATGACCCCGATCGGTCGCGGTCAGCGGCAGCTGATCATCGGCGACCGCAAGACCGGCAAGACCGCCGTCTGCGTCGACACCATCCTCAACCAGCGGGAGAACTGGGAGAGCGGCGACGAAAAGAAGCAGGTTCGCTGCGTTTACGTGGCCATCGGGCAGAAGGGCACCACCATCGCGTCGGTGCGGCGAGCGCTCGAAGAGGGCGGCGCGATGGACTACACCACCATCGTCGCCGCCCCGGCATCGGACTCCGCCGGCTTCAAATGGCTTGCGCCCTACACGGGTTCGGCAATCGCCCAGCACTGGATGTACGACGGCAAGCACGTGCTGATCGTCTTCGACGACCTGAGCAAGCAGGCCGAGGCGTACCGCGCGATCTCGCTGCTGCTGCGCCGGCCGCCGGGTCGCGAGGCGTACCCCGGTGACGTGTTTTACCTGCACTCGCGGCTGTTGGAGCGCTGCGCGAAGCTCTCCGACGACCTCGGGGGCGGCTCGCTGACGGGTCTGCCGATCATCGAGACCAAGGCCAACGACATCTCGGCCTACATCCCGACCAACGTCATCTCGATCACCGATGGCCAGTGCTTCCTGGAGTCCGATTTGTTCAACCAGGGTGTGCGGCCGGCCATCAACGTCGGTGTGTCGGTGTCCCGCGTCGGCGGTGCGGCGCAGATCAAGGCCATGAAAGAGGTGGCCGGCTCGCTGCGTCTGGACCTGTCGCAGTACCGCGAACTCGAGTCGTTCGCGGCCTTCGCTTCGGACCTGGACGCGACGTCCAAGGCGCAGCTGGAGCGCGGTGAACGGCTGGTCGAACTGCTCAAGCAACCGCAATACCAGCCCATGCCGGTTGAGGAGCAGGTGGTTTCGATCTTCCTGGGCACCGGCGGTCACCTGGACTCCGTGCCGGTCGAGGACGTCAGGCGCTTCGAAACCGAGTTGCTGGACCACATGCGGGCGTCGGAAGAGAAGTTCCTGGCCGGTGTCCGCGACAGCGGAAAGCTCTCCGAAGAGGGCGAGAACCAGCTGACCGAGATCATCAAGAACTTCAAGAAGGGGTTCGCTGCCACGGGCGGTGGATCGGTGGTGCCGGACGAGCACGTCGAGCCCCTGGACGAGGAAGATCTCGAAAAGGAGTCGGTCCAGGTCAAGAAGGAGAAGCCCAAGGACAAGAAGGACTCCAAGAGCGGCAAGGACAAGAAGTAACTAACAATGGCTGCCACACTTCGCGAACTACGCGGCCGAATTCGCTCGGCAGGGTCGATCAAGAAGATCACCAAGGCCCAGGAGATGATCGCGACATCGCGCATCGGAAAGGCGCAGGCTCGGCTGCAAGCCGCTAGGCCCTACGCGTTTCAGATCACCTCGATGCTGACCACGCTGTCCTCCGAAGCCGCACTGGATCACCCTCTGCTGGTCGAGCGAGAGGAACCCAAGCGGGCCGGCGTTCTGGTGGTGTCCTCCGACCGCGGATTGTGCGGGGCGTACAACTCCAGCATCTTCCGTCGGGCCGAGGAGCTGTTCTCGCTGCTGAGGGAGGAAGGCAAGACGCCGGTCGTGTACACGGTTGGCCGGAAGGCGCTGAACTACTTCAAGTTCCGCAACTGGGACATCACCGAATCGTGGACGGGATTCTCCGAGCAACCCAGCTACGAGAACGCCGCGGAGATCGCTTCGACCCTGGTCGAGACTTTCATGACGGGTGCGGGCGACGACGAGTCATCGGACGACCAAGGCGTGGACGAACTGCACATCGTCTACTCGGAGTTCAAGTCGATGATGTCGCAGGCAGCGGTGGCCCACCGCATCGCTCCGCTGGTCGTGGAATATGTCGAGGACACCGAGGAACTTCATACGCTGTACTCGTTCGAGCCAGACGCGACAACGCTTTTCGAGTCGTTGCTGCCGCGGTACGTGACGACCCGCGTCTACGCCGCGTTACTTGAATCGGCGGCATCGGAGCTCGCGTCGCGCCAACGGGCGATGAAGTCGGCGACCGACAATGCGGACGACCTGATCAAAGAACTGACGCTGATGGCGAACCGCGAGCGGCAGGCTCAGATCACCCAAGAGATCAGCGAAATCGTCGGCGGTGCAAACGCACTCGCCGACGCCAAGTAGCACACGAGGAAGAAGAAAAATATGGCTGCTACTACCGAAGCAACGAAGAAGAACGATAAGTCCACCAACTCCGAGACCAGCGGCCGCGTGGTACGAATCACCGGCCCCGTGGTCGACGTCGAGTTTCCGCGTGGATCCGTTCCCGAACTGTTCAACGCGCTCAACGCCAAGATCACGTTCGAGGAACTCAAGAAGACCCTCACGCTGGAGGTCGCACAGCACCTCGGCGACAACCTGGTTCGCACCATTTCGTTGCAGCCCACCGACGGCCTGGTCCGCGGCGTCGAGGTGACCGACAGCGGCAAGCCGATCTCGGTACCGGTCGGCCAAGAGGTGAAGGGTCACGTCTTCAACGCGCTGGGAGACTGCCTGGACAAGCCCGGATACGGCGAAGACTTCGAGCACTGGTCGATCCACCGCAAGCCGCCGCCGTTCGAAGAGCTCGAGCCCCGCACCGAGATGCTCGAAACCGGCCTGAAGGTCGTCGACCTGCTTACCCCCTACGTGCGTGGTGGCAAGATCGCCCTGTTCGGCGGCGCCGGCGTGGGCAAGACGGTGCTCATCCAGGAGATGATCAACCGTATCGCCCGAAACTTCGGTGGTACTTCGGTTTTCGCCGGCGTCGGTGAGCGCACCCGTGAGGGCAACGACCTCTGGGTCGAGCTCAAAGAGGCTGACGTGCTCAAGGACACCGCGCTGGTGTTTGGTCAGATGGACGAGCCGCCCGGCACCCGTATGCGGGTGGCGCTGTCGGCGCTGACGATGGCGGAGTGGTTCCGCGACGAGGCCGGCCAGGACGTGCTGCTGTTCATCGACAACATCTTCCGCTTCACTCAGGCGGGTTCCGAGGTGTCGACCCTGCTCGGCCGTATGCCCTCGGCCGTGGGCTACCAGCCCACGCTGGCCGACGAGATGGGCGAGCTGCAGGAGCGCATCACGTCGACGCGCGGGCGCTCGATCACGTCGATGCAGGCGGTCTACGTGCCCGCCGACGACTACACCGACCCCGCGCCGGCGACGACGTTCGCGCACCTGGACGCGACCACCGAACTGTCGCGTTCGGTGTTCTCCAAGGGAATTTTCCCGGCGGTGGACCCGCTGGCATCGAGCTCGACCATCCTGGACCCGAGCGTCGTTGGTGACGAGCACTACGCCGTGGCGCAGGAGGTCATCCGAATCCTGCAGCGGTACAAGGATCTCCAAGACATCATCGCGATCCTCGGTATCGACGAGCTCTCGGAAGAGGACAAGCAGCTCGTTCAGCGCGCACGACGCATCGAGCGGTTCCTCTCGCAGAACATGATGGCGGCCGAGCAGTTCACAGGTCAGCCGGGTTCGACGGTGCCGCTGAAGGAGACCATCGAGGCGTTCGACCGCCTGACCAAGGGCGACTTCGACCACATACCGGAGCAGGCGTTCTTCTTGATCGGTGGCCTCGACGACTTGGCCAAGAAAGCCGAAAGCTTCGGCGCCAAACTGGATTCCTGAGGACTGAGTCGAGGCTGTGAAGGGCACTGTGGCATGGCGGATTTGAATGTTGAGATAGTCGCCGTAGACCGGAAGATCTGGTCGGGTGAGGCGACTTTCCTGTTCACCCGCACCACCGTCGGCGAGATCGGTATCCTGCCGCGGCATATCCCGCTGGTAGCGCAATTGGTCGACGACGCAATGGTGCGCGTCGAGAGAGAGGGCGAAGACGATCTGCGGGTCGCCATCGAAGGCGGGTTCCTGTCGGTCACCGAGGAGACGGTCACAGTCCTGGCCGAGTCCGCCGCATTCGAATCCGAGATCGACGAGAGCGCCGCCAGGGAGGAATCTGAGTCCGACGACCCGCGCATCGCGGCGCGGGGGCGCGGCAGATTGCGCGCCGTCGGCGCAATCGACTAGCCACTCCGGACAAGAGGATGAGCGCGCCCATGGTCGGCATGGTCGTGCTCGTCGTTGTCCTCGCGGGCGCAGTCGTCGCGCTGAGTTATCGGTTGTGGAAGCTGCGTCAGGGCGGCACGGCGGGAATCATGCGGGACATCCCCGCGGTCGGAGGTCACGGCTGGCGTCACGGCGTGATTCGTTACCGCGGCGGTGAGGCGGCGTTCTACCGGCTGTCCAGCCTGCGTTTGTGGCCGGATCGTCGACTCAGCCGCAGGGGAGTGGAAATCGTCGCCCGGCGTGCGCCGCGCGGCGACGAATTCGACATCATGACCGACGAGATCGTCGTGCTGGAGCTGCGCGACACGACGCAGGACCGCAGGACCGGTTACGAGATCGCGCTGGACAAGGGCGCTTTGACGGCCTTCCTGTCCTGGCTGGAGTCCCGTCCGTCACCACGCGCTCGTCGCCGCAGCGTTTAGGCCGCGTGCCGCAGGCTAACCCGGGGTCGGCGCGCCTCCGCCGGGTTGCCACAACACGTCACCGTCGGGATTGGCCGCACGTGCCAGGATGAAAAGCAGATCCGACAGGCGGTTCAGGTATTTCGCCGGAAGCACGTTGATCTGCTGCGGCGCGGCATCGATCGCCGCCCAGGCCGATCGTTCCGCACGACGGACGATCGTGCGGGCGACGTGCAGAAGCGCCGACAACGGCGAACCGCCCGGCAGCACAAAGGAATTCAGCGCCGGCAGGTGCTCGTTATATTTGTCACACCAGCCTTCCAGTCGATCGATGTAGGGCTGGGTGATTCGCAGCGGGGGATATTCGGGGTTTTCCACCACCGGGGTCGACAGGTCCGCGCCCGCGTCGAACAGGTCGTTCTGGATCTGCCGCAGTACGCCAGCGGTTTCCTCGTCGGGCTGCCCCAAGGCGATCGCGACGCCGATCGCCGAGTTGGCCTCGTCGCAGTCGGCGTACGCGACCAGGCGAGGGTCGTTCTTGGAGACCCGCGAGAAGTCACTCAACCCCGTCGTGCCGTCGTCACCGGTTCGCGTATAGATCCGGGTCAGGTGTATCGCCATGAGCAAGACGGTACTGCGGCCCGGGTGGGCATGGAGCCTCGGCTGACCGCTTGATTCCACCTCACTTCGCTCGGCGGAGCGCATCGCCGTCAAGCGGGCTGACTGACAAGGCGATACCGCTTCACTAGACTGACGCGGGTGGCTGAGCGATTCGTGGTGACCGGCGGAAACCGGTTGTCCGGCGAAGTCGCAGTGGGAGGCGCCAAAAACAGCGTGCTCAAGCTGATGGCAGCGACCCTGCTGGCCGAAGGCACCAGCACCATCACCAACTGCCCCGACATCCTCGACGTGCCGTTGATGGCCGAGGTGTTGCGTGGGCTCGGCGCCACCGTCGAGCTCGACGGCGACGTCGCCCGCATCACCTCACCCGACGAGCCGAAATACGACGCCGATTTCGCTGCGGTACGACAGTTCCGCGCATCGGTCTGCGTGCTTGGGCCGCTGGTTGGCCGGTGTAAGCGGGCCAGGGTCGCCCTGCCGGGCGGCGACGCGATCGGGTCTCGTCCGCTGGACATGCACCAGTCGGGCCTGCGCCAACTGGGCGCGCAATGCAACATCGAGCACGGCTGCGTCGTCGCCCAGGCCGACACGTTGCGCGGCGCGGAGATTCAGCTGGAGTTTCCGTCGGTGGGAGCCACCGAAAACATCCTGATGGCCGCCGTCCTCGCCGAGGGCGTAACCACGATCCACAACGCGGCGCGCGAACCCGATGTCGTGGACCTGTGCACCATGTTGAATCAGATGGGCGCGCAGGTCGAAGGTGCGGGTTCGCCGACCATGACCATCACCGGCGTTCCCCGGCTACACCCGACGGAGCACCGCGTGATCGGCGATCGCATCGTTGCGGCCACGTGGGGCATCGCGGCTGCGATGACCCGAGGCGACATTTCGGTGACGGGCGTCGACCCGGCCCACCTCCAGGTCGTGCTGCATAAACTGCACGACGCCGGCGCGACGGTCACCCAAACGGACAACAGCTTCCGGATCACGCAGTACGAGCGCCCCAAGGCCGTCAACGTCGCGACGCTGCCGTTCCCCGGGTTCCCGACCGACCTGCAGCCGATGGCTATCGCTCTGGCGTCGATCGCCGACGGCACGTCGATGATCACGGAGAACGTCTTCGAGGCGCGCTTCCGCTTCGTCGAAGAAATGATCCGGTTGGGCGCCGACGCCCGCACCGACGGGCACCATGCCGTCGTACGAGGTCTGCCGCAATTGTCGAGCGCCCCGGTGTGGTGTTCGGATATTCGGGCCGGCGCCGGCCTGGTGTTGGCGGGGCTGGTGGCCGACGGTGACACCGAGGTCCACGACGTCTTCCACATCGATCGCGGCTACCCCTTGTTCGTCGAAAACCTGGCGATTTTGGGAGCGGAGATCGAGCGGGTAGAGTAACCAAAGTCAGTGCCCCGCAGGGCCGGTCGCCACACCAGGCGGTCGACACCCCGGGCGCTTGACTCCCTCGCTGGATTGGTACTAGCCTGGCACGGCTGCTCCCGAAACGGTCTCTGGAAGACCAAAACTGGGAGTTGACTCCACTGCCGGACTTGTATTAAGCTGGCAGGGTTGCCCCAAAACGGGCGAAACAAGTGTTGTTTGAGAACTCAATAGTGTGTTTGGTCTTTTTATTTGTTGTTGTTTTTTTGGCCATACCTAAGCACTCCCCGTGTGCGGGTATGGCAATTTTTGATGCCAGTTATTTGGTGTCTTTTTGTTAGGTCAGATTTTCTCTGATTTGAAATTCACCTCGTTCTGCGAGGAGATTTTGTTTGGAGAGTTTGATCCTGGCTCAGGACGAACGCTGGCGGCGTGCTTAACACATGCAAGTCGAACGGAAAGGCCCCTTCGGGGGTACTCGAGTGGCGAACGGGTGAGTAACACGTGGGCAATCTGCCCTGCACTTCGGGATAAGCCTGGGAAACTGGGTCTAATACCGAATAGGACCACTCGGCGCATGCCTTGTGGTGGAAAGCTTTTGCGGTGTGGGATGGGCCCGCGGCCTATCAGCTTGTTGGTGGGGTGATGGCCTACCAAGGCGACGACGGGTAGCCGGCCTGAGAGGGTGTCCGGCCACACTGGGACTGAGATACGGCCCAGACTCCTACGGGAGGCAGCAGTGGGGAATATTGCACAATGGGCGCAAGCCTGATGCAGCGACGCCGCGTGGGGGATGACGGCCTTCGGGTTGTAAACCTCTTTCACCATCGACGAAGGCTCACTTCGTGAGTTGACGGTAGGTGGAGAAGAAGCACCGGCCAACTACGTGCCAGCAGCCGCGGTAATACGTAGGGTGCGAGCGTTGTCCGGAATTACTGGGCGTAAAGAGCTCGTAGGTGGTTTGTCGCGTTGTTCGTGAAATCTCACGGCTTAACTGTGAGCGTGCGGGCGATACGGGCAGACTAGAGTACTGCAGGGGAGACTGGAATTCCTGGTGTAGCGGTGGAATGCGCAGATATCAGGAGGAACACCGGTGGCGAAGGCGGGTCTCTGGGCAGTAACTGACGCTGAGGAGCGAAAGCGTGGGGAGCGAACAGGATTAGATACCCTGGTAGTCCACGCCGTAAACGGTGGGTACTAGGTGTGGGTTTCCTTCCTTGGGATCCGTGCCGTAGCTAACGCATTAAGTACCCCGCCTGGGGAGTACGGCCGCAAGGCTAAAACTCAAAGGAATTGACGGGGGCCCGCACAAGCGGCGGAGCATGTGGATTAATTCGATGCAACGCGAAGAACCTTACCTGGGTTTGACATGCACAGGACGCGTCTAGAGATAGGCGTTCCCTTGTGGCCTGTGTGCAGGTGGTGCATGGCTGTCGTCAGCTCGTGTCGTGAGATGTTGGGTTAAGTCCCGCAACGAGCGCAACCCTTGTCTCATGTTGCCAGCGGGTAATGCCGGGGACTCGTGAGAGACTGCCGGGGTCAACTCGGAGGAAGGTGGGGATGACGTCAAGTCATCATGCCCCTTATGTCCAGGGCTTCACACATGCTACAATGGCCGGTACAAAGGGCTGCGATGCCGTAAGGTTAAGCGAATCCTTTTAAAGCCGGTCTCAGTTCGGATCGGGGTCTGCAACTCGACCCCGTGAAGTCGGAGTCGCTAGTAATCGCAGATCAGCAACGCTGCGGTGAATACGTTCCCGGGCCTTGTACACACCGCCCGTCACGTCATGAAAGTCGGTAACACCCGAAGCCAGTGGCCTAACCCTTTGGGAGGGAGCTGTCGAAGGTGGGATCGGCGATTGGGACGAAGTCGTAACAAGGTAGCCGTACCGGAAGGTGCGGCTGGATCACCTCCTTTCTAAGGAGCACCACGAAAAACATCCCAATTGGTGGGATGTAAGCCGTGCGGGGTTCTCACCTGTAGTGGGTGAGGGCCGGGTGCACAACAGCAAATGATTGCCAGACACACTATTGGGCCCTGAGACAACACTCGGCCAGTCCGTGTGGTGTCCCTCCATCTTGGTGGTGGGGTGTGGTGTTTGAGTATTGGATAGTGGTTGCGAGCATCTAAACGGATGCGTTGCCGGCAACGGTCGCGTGTTCGTTAAAATGTGTAATTTCTTTTTGATTTTTGTGTGTATGTAAGTGTCTAAGGGCGCATGGTGGATGCCTTGGCATCGAGAGCCGATGAAGGACGTGGGAGGCTGCGATATGCCTCGGGGAGCTGTCAACCTAGCTTTGATCCGAGGATTTCCGAATGGGGAAACCCAGCACGAGTGATGTCGTGTTACCCGTATCTGAATATATAGGGTGCGGGAGGTAACGCGGGGAAGTGAAACATCTCAGTACCCGTAGGAGAAGAAAACAATTGTGATTCCGTCAGTAGTGGCGAGCGAACGCGGAACAGGCTAAACCGCACGCATGTGTAACCGGGTAGGGGTTGTGTGTGCGGGGTAGTGGGATTGATATGTCTCAGCTCTACCTGGCTGAGGGGTAGTCATAAAGTGTCGTGGTTAGCGGAAGTGGCCTGGGACGGCCTGCCGTAGACGGTGAAAGCCCGGTACGCGAAAACCCGGCACCTACCTTGTATCAATTCCCGAGTAGCAGCGGGCCCGTGGAATCTGCTGTGAATCTGCCGGGACCACCCGGTAAGCCTAAATACTTCTCGATGACCGATAGCGGATTAGTACCGTGAGGGAATGGTGAAAAGTACCCCGGGAGGGGAGTGAAAGAGTACCTGAAACCGTGTGCCTACAATCCGTCAGAGCCTCCTTGTGGGGTGATGGCGTGCCTTTTGAAGAATGAGCCTGCGAGTCAGGGACACGTCGCGAGGTTAACCCGTGCGGGGTAGCCGCAGCGAAAGCGAGTCTGAATAGGGCGCATCCCCTTTGGGGTGTAGTGGCGTGTTCTGGACCCGAAGCGGAGTGATCTACCCATGGCCAGGGTGAAGCGCGGGTAAGACCGCGTGGAGGCCCGAACCCACTTAGGTTGAAGACTGAGGGGATGAGCTGTGGGTAGGGGTGAAAGGCCAATCAAACTCCGTGATAGCTGGTTCTCCCCGAAATGCATTTAGGTGCAGCGTTACGTGTTTCACCACGGAGGTAGAGCTACTGGATGGCCGATGGGCCCTACTAGGTTACTGACGTCAGCCAAACTCCGAATGCCGTGGTGTATAGCGTGGCAGTGAGACGGCGGGGGATAAGCTCCGTACGTCGAGAGGGAAACAGCCCAGATCGCCGGCTAAGGCCCCTAAGCGTGTGCTAAGTGGAAAAGGATGTGCAGTCGCAAAGACAACCAGGAGGTTGGCTTAGAAGCAGCCACCCTTGAAAGAGTGCGTAATAGCTCACTGGTCAAGTGATTGTGCGCCGATAATGTAGCGGGGCTCAAGCACACCGCCGAAGCCGCGGCAACCGCAAGGTTGGGTAGGGGAGCGTCCCCCATGCAGCGAAGCTACCGGGTAACCGGTGGTGGAGTTTGGGGGAGTGAGAATGCAGGCATGAGTAGCGATAAGGCAAGTGAGAACCTTGCCCGCCGTAAGACCAAGGGTTCCTGGGCCAGGCCAGTCCGCCCAGGGTGAGTCGGGACCTAAGGCGAGGCCGACAGGCGTAGTCGATGGACAACGGGTTGATATTCCCGTACCCGTGTGTGGGCGTCCCTGACGAATCAGCGGTACTAACCACCCAAATGGTGGTCTATCAATCCCTTCGGGGTGCGAGGATCGCCGGCTGCGTGGGACCTTCGTTGGTAGTAGTCAAGCAATGGGGTGACGCAGGAAGGTAGCCGTACCAGTCAGTGGTAATACTGGGGCAAGCCTGTAGGGAGAGCGATAGGCAAATCCGTCGCTCATTAATCCTGAGAGGTGATGCATAGCCGATTGAGGTGAATTCGGTGATCCTCTGCTGCCAAGAAAAGCCTCTAGCGAGCACACACACGGCCCGTACCCCAAACCGACACAGGTGGTCAGGTAGAGCATACCAAGGCGTACGAGATAACTATGGTTAAGGAACTCGGCAAAATGCCCCCGTAACTTCGGGAGAAGGGGGGCCGGAATACCGTGAACACCCTTGCGGTGGGAGCGGGATTCGGCCGCAGAAACCAGTGGGTAGCGACTGTTTACTAAAAACACAGGTCCGTGCGAAGTCGCAAGACGATGTATACGGACTGACGCCTGCCCGGTGCTGGAAGGTTAAGAGGACCCGTTAACCGTAAGGTGAAGCGGAGAATTTAAGCCCCAGTAAACGGCGGTGGTAACTATAACCATCCTAAGGTAGCGAAATTCCTTGTCGGGTAAGTTCCGACCTGCACGAATGGCGTAACGACTTCCCAACTGTCTCAACCATAGACTCGGCGAAATTGCACTACGAGTAAAGATGCTCGTTACGCGCGGCAGGACGAAAAGACCCCGGGACCTTCACTACAACTTGGTATTGGTGTTCGGTACGGTTTGTGTAGGATAGGTGGGAGACTGTGAAACCTCAACGCCAGTTGGGGCGGAGTCGTTGTTGAAATACCACTCTGATCGTATTGGACACCTAACGTCGAACCCTTATCGGGTTCACGGACAGTGCCTGGCGGGTAGTTTAACTGGGGCGGTTGCCTCCTAAAATGTAACGGAGGCGCCCAAAGGTTCCCTCAACCTGGACGGCAATCAGGTGTTGAGTGTAAGTGCACAAGGGAGCTTGACTGCGAGACTTACAAGTCAAGCAGGGACGAAAGTCGGGACTAGTGATCCGGCACCCCCGAGTGGAAGGGGTGTCGCTCAACGGATAAAAGGTACCCCGGGGATAACAGGCTGATCTTCCCCAAGAGTCCATATCGACGGGATGGTTTGGCACCTCGATGTCGGCTCGTCGCATCCTGGGGCTGGAGCAGGTCCCAAGGGTTGGGCTGTTCGCCCATTAAAGCGGCACGCGAGCTGGGTTTAGAACGTCGTGAGACAGTTCGGTCTCTATCCGCCGCGCGCGTCAGAAACTTGAGGAAACCTGTCCCTAGTACGAGAGGACCGGGACGGACGAACCTCTGGTATACCAGTTGTCCCACCAGGGGCACGGCTGGATAGCCACGTTCGGACAGGATAACCGCTGAAAGCATCTAAGCGGGAAACCTTCTCCAAGATCAGGTTTCTCACCCTTTTAGAGGGATAAGGCCCCCCGCAGACCACGGGATCGATAGGCCAGACCTGGAAGCCCAGTAATGGGTGTAGGGAACTGGCACTAACCGGCCGAAAACTTACCAACACACAATCGCAACCACTTTTCAGTTCCAGCGACTATTAGTCGCGGGACGCTCTGACGCCACACCCCCCACCGAAACCAAATTTAAATAGAGTTACGGCGGCCACAGCGACAGGGAAACGCCCGGTCCCATTCCGAACCCGGAAGCTAAGCCTGTCAGCGCCGATGATACTGCCCATCCGGGTGGAAAAGTAGGACACCGCCGAACATACACAAAAACACCCCCGGCAACGGGGGTGTTTTTGCATTCGCTGACGCCGGTGCGTTATTAGTCGAATAGAGTCAGAGCCGAATTCACCGATGCGCGTTTCTTTTCCAATGCGAGCAGCGTTCGCTTTCGGTCGAGGCCGCCGCCGTAGCCGGTGAGGCTGCCGTTGGCACCGATGACGCGATGGCAGGGGATGACAATTGCGATCGGGTTGTGGCCATTGGCCAACCCAACGGCCCTAGCGGAGCCGGTGGCGCCGATCTGTGCCGCGATTTGTCCGTACGATCTGGTTTCGCCATAGGGGATAGTCCGAAGGGCCTCCCACACTCGCCGCTGAAATGCGGAGCCGCGCAGCTCGAATTTGAAATCGAACTCCGTGAGTTCGCCCTCGAAATAAGCGTTGAGTTGCTCAGTGGCCTCGTTGAATGCCGCCGGATTCGGGGCCCAGCCGGTGCGGCTCGGCTCGTAGGTCTGGTCGACCATCCGAAGCATGGTCAGAACCGAGTCCTGGCCGGCAAGGGTCAGCGGCCCGATTGGGCTGTCGATGGTGCGGTACTCGATCATGCGACCTCCTGTGGTGGCCATTGGTTAACCGGATGCTCGAGGGTGGTCCATAGGTATTGGGTGGCGTAGGAGCGCCAAGGGCGCCACTGGACGCCATGGGCGACCAGGGCCCGTTCGCCAATCGGTAAGCCCAGCTGCTTGGCGGCCAGGCGAAGGCCAAGGTCGGTGGCGGGGAACGCGTCCGGATCACCGAGGCCGCGCATCGCGATCACCTCTGCGGTCCATGGGCCTACTCCGGGCACGTCCAGCAATTGCCTGCGGGCGGATTCCCACTCGCTCCCGCTGTCCAGGACGATACTGCCGTCGGCCAGGCCGGCGACCAATGCGTTGAGGGTTCGCCGGCGCGCTTTGGGGACCGCCAAGTGGACGGGGTCGATCTCGGCGAGCTGCTCGGCTGACGGGAAGGTGCGGGTCAATCCGCCGTCGGGGTCCGCGACCGGCTCACCGTATGCCGCGACCAGGCGGCCGGCGTGGGTTCGGGCCGCCTTGGTGGACACCTGCTGCCCCAGGACCGCCCGCACGGCCAGCTCAGCCTCGTCGACGGTGCGCGGAATGCGTTGGCCGGGCGCCTTGGCCACCACGGGAGCCAGGTACGGGTCCCCGGCCAGCGCGTCGTCCACCGCCTCGGGGTCGGCGTCGAGATCCAGCAGCCGGCGACAGCGGGCAATCGCCGTCGTCAGGTCACGAAAATCGTCGAGGGTGAGCACACAGCGGACATGGTCGATCACCGGTGTCAGGGCGACCACGGCGCTGCCGAACGGAAGGCGCAGACTGCGTCGGTAGGCACCTTCGCGGACCTCCTCGCAGCCGGGCACCGTGCCGGCGGCGAGATGACCGAAGACGCCCTTGTAGGCGAACGGCGTGCGCACCGGCAACCGCAGGCTGACCGTCCCCGCCGAAGCGGCTCCGAGTTTTGCGGCGCTCGATGGATCCGCGGCGCGCCGGCGCAGCTCCGTCGGCGCATTGTCGAAGACCGAGCGCACGGTGTCGTTGAACTGGCGAATGCTGGAAAATCCCGAAGCGAACGCGATGTCGCCGAACGGCAGGTTGGTGGTCTCGACGAGCAGGCGGGCGGTCTGCGCTCGTTGGGCGCGGGCCAGCGCGAGCGGGCCGGCGCCGACCTCGGCCTGCAACAGCCGCTCCAGCTGACGGGTGGTGTAACCGAGATGGGCCGCCAAACCGCCGACACCTTCACGGTCCACCGTGCCGTCGGCGATGAGCCGCATCGTCCGTGCGACGACGTCACCGCGCACATTCCATTCCGGCGACCCCGGAGACGCGTCGGGACGGCACCGCTTACATGCCCGGAATCCTGCGCGCTGAGCAGCGGCGGCGGTCGGGTAGAACCGGACGTTGCGAGCGAAAGGCGGCCGCACCGGGCAGCTGGGCCGGCAATAGATGCCGGTTGTCAGCACCGCCGTGACGAACCAGCCGTCGAACCGGGCGTCCTTGGACTGGACGGCGCGGTAGCAGCGTTCGAAGTCTTCGTGCACGCTTACAAGACTTACACCCGCCCGCCGACAAAACTGGCGGAAAAACGACATCGTAGTGCGGACGGATCGGGAGCCCTGACGGACGGCGGCCCCGCACCAAAACGGCGCATCGGTGCAACTACGGCTACCGGCCGGTAGCCGTAGCTCGAGCGTTACGGGGCGGGAGGGGTTCCGACGCAAACGCCGCCGGCGCAGGCGCCCGCTCCGCCGGGTCCGGCGGAAGCCCCCGCGCCGGGCACACCGGCACTCGCCCCGCCGGGACCGGCGCCGGCGCCGGAACCACCCGGTCCGGCGGTCGTGGCGCCCCCGGGTCCGGTCTCGGGGCCGCCGCCGCCCGGTCCGGCGGGAGTCGTTGCGGCCGGTGCCGTCGTGGTGACGCTCGCGGGCGTCGTGACGGTGGTGGTGACGGTCGAAGTCGTCGGGCTCTTGTTGTTGTTGTTCGAACTGCATCCCGCGGTGAACGAACTCAGGGCGATTGCCGCGGCGATGCCCGCGGCCAGGGAAACACGGCGGGCAGTCCCACTACCGGTCATGTCAACACCAATCTCTCGAGGGGCGATGTCCTTAGTCCCCTTACCCATTCGGGCCCGAAATCAATCGCGTTGAGCCGGCGGGTCGGCGGGCGTGGCGAGGCGGGTTGGTTGCTCGTGTCCGCGGAGGGTCACGGTCTCGCCCAAAGACCAACGGGCGCGCTCCTTCTCGCTCACACCTTCCAGCGCGTCGGCCGCCGCAAGCAGTAGGCCCGGGTACGACTTGGCAAGCTCGCACAGGCGGGCTGCCTCGTTGACCGGCCCGCCGATTACGGTGTACTCGAAGCGTTCCCGGGCGCCGACGTTCCCGGCAACGACTTGCCCCGCCGCCACCCCGATACCGGCCCGGCACACCGAGATTTCGTTGTTCAGTCGCTCGGAGATGGCGCGCGCGGCGGCCAGCGCTTGCTCTTCGGGGCAGTCCAGATGATTGGGCGCCCCGAACACGGCCAGCGTTGCATCGCCCTCAAACTTGTTGACCAGCCCGCAGTGTCGGTCCACTTCCTCGACGACTATCGCGAAGAACTGGTTGAGCAACTGGACGATCTCCGCCGCGGGCCGGGTCGTCACCAGCCTGGTCGACCCGACGATGTCGATGAATACGACCGCCACATGCCGTTCTTCTCCGCCCAGCTTCGGCCGCTCGCGTTCGGCGGCCAGGGCGACCTCGCGCCCGACGTGCCGGCCGAACAGATCGCGAACCCGTTCGCGCTCGCGCAGCCCGTCGACCATCGCGTTGAATCCGCGTTGTAGCTCACCGAGTTCGGTTCCGTCGAATACCACCAGGTCGCCCCGCAGATCACCGCGCTCGACACGCCTCAGCGCCGCGCGGACCACGCGGACTGGAGTTGCGGTGAGCCAGGCCAGGATCCACATCAAAAGGCAGCCGAAGATCAGCGTGGCGATCGATACGATCAGCACGCCGACGGCGAATTGCGTCTCGGTCAGATTGCGCATCACGGCCTGGAAGCCGGCCAGGAAGCCGATGCCGAGAACGGGCAGGCCCGAGCCGAGGAACCAGACCACCATGGTCCGGCCCATGATCCCCGAGGCGAATCGCCGCGGTGGTGGCCCCGCTTCGAGCGCCTGAGCCGCCGCCGGGCGCAACGCGAACTCGGCGAGCAGATAACTGCCGGTCGCCACCAAGATGCCGCAGATGCCGACCGCGATGAGGAAGCGCGGGATGAACAGCGTGTTGACCAGTCCGTAAAGCGTCGTCAGGACCGTCGCCCCGACACCCCACAGGATGAGATCGAAGCGGGCGATGCGCCATGGGGCCAGAAAAGTGTTTCGCTCGTCCTCCCGGTTCGGCGTGCGTTCCTCGATCGCCCAGCGCAGCGATACGACGGTCCTGCGGGTGATCCAATAGGTGCCCACCGCCAGTGCCAGCGCGATATAGGCCGGTGACGCCGCGAAGGTGATCCACCCGGGCGCGTCGAACACACTGGGCTGCGGAATGGCGATGGTCACCAGGAGCAGCGCAACGGCGATGCCGATCAGGTTGGCGCCCAAGACCAACACCGTCAGGATGACCTGGATGCGGATGCGGCGACGTCGCTGGCTTTCGGAAACCCGTCCCAGCAGCAGCGAGCCGTACGCCGGGGTCTCTGGTAGCCGCCCGCTCTGCCGGGTGACCGTCTCGAGCACCCGGCCGATCCGTTTTGCCAAGCTCTGGTTGGCCGACATGGTGGCGTCAGCCTAATTTGTCGGCCACGCTCTAAGGTGAGTCGGGTGCGTCTAGTGATCGCCCAGTGCACTGTGGACTACGTCGGCCGGCTCACCGCGCATCTTCCGTCGGCCCGCAGGCTGTTGCTGTTCAAGGCCGACGGATCGGTCAGCGTGCACGCCGACGACCGCGCCTACAAGCCGCTGAACTGGATGAGTCCACCTTGCTGGCTCACCGAGGAGCCCGGTGATCAGCTGCCCGTGTGGGTCGTCCAGAACAAGGCCGGGGAACAGCTGCGCATCACCGTCGAGGAGGTCGAGCACGACTCCAGCCACGATCTGGGCGTTGACCCCGGGCTGGTCAAGGACGGCGTCGAAGCCCACTTGCAGGCGTTGCTCGCCGAACACGTGCAGCTGCTCGGTGCGGGCTACACGCTGGTGCGTCGCGAATACATGACCGCCATCGGGCCCGTCGACCTGCTCTGCCGTGACGAGCAGGGCGGTTCCGTCGCGGTGGAAATCAAGCGGCGCGGCGAGATCGACGGCGTCGAGCAGCTCACCCGCTACCTCGAGTTGCTCAATCGCGACAGCGTGCTCGCGCCGGTGAAGGGGGTGTTCGCCGCCCAGCAGATCAAGCCGCAGGCGCGCACGCTGGCTACTGACCGCGGGATCCGTTGCATCACATTGGATTACGACAAGATGCGGGGGATGGACAGCGACGAGTACCGGCTGTTCTGAACCCCGCTAGGCTGGCGGCATGGCTAGGCGCCGCACACCGCCACGCCGGCAGCGGGCGTCACCGCCGCCCCTGGTGCCGCGCCGGGTGGAGACCGGGCCCGACGGCCACGAGTACGAAGTCCGTCCCGTCGCCGCGGATCGTGCGGTCAAGACGTACCGCTGCCCCGGTTGTGACCACGAAATACGCGCCGGCACCGCACATCTGGTGGTGTGGCCGATCGATTCGACGCTCGGGGGAGCTGACGATCGGCGGCATTGGCATGCCCCGTGCTGGAGCCACCGCGCCACGCGCGGCCCGACCCGGAAGTGGTCGTGATCTGAGGGACTCAGGCGGCCGGTTCGACCAGCTCGATGAGCACGCCGCCGGCGTCCTTGGGGTGGATGAAGTTGATCCGCGAGTTTGCCGTGCCGCGACGCGGCGCGTCGTAGATGAGCCGGATGCCCTGGGCGCGCAGATGCTCGATCACGCTGTCGAGGTCGCTCACGCGAACCGCCATCTGCTGGATGCCGGGCCCGCGCTTGTCGAGGAACTTCGCGATGGTCGAGGAGTCGTCGAACGGGGCCATCAGCTGGATCTGCGCGGTACCAGCCGGCGCACCGCGCACGGCCAGCATGGCCTCGCGGATTCCCTGCTCCTCGTTGACTTCCTCGTGCACCAGGTTCATGCCGAGGTGGTCGTGATACCAGGCGATTGCCGCGTCCAGGTCGGCGACTGCGATGCCGACGTGATCGATCGCCGTCACCAGGCCGGTGGCCAGGATCTGACGGGCGTCAACTTGATCGGTCGTCATCACATAAAGGTAACCTGGCGGCAAAGATTGCGCTTCTCCGGGAGGCCGAACCGGCCGTCCACGGACCCCTAGGAGGTTTTCATGACCACGTCGGTGATCGTTGCTGGAGCGCGCACGCCGATCGGCAAGTTGATGGGTTCGCTGAAGGATTTCTCGGCCAGCGACCTGGGTGCCATCGCGATCGCCGGCGCGCTGGAGAAGGCCAACGTGCCCGCCTCGGCGGTCGAATACGTGATCATGGGGCAGGTGCTGACGGCCGGGGCCGGCCAGATGCCCGCGCGCCAGGCGGCCGTTGCGGCCGGCATCGGCTGGGACGTCCCGGCGCTGACCATCAACAAGATGTGCCTGTCCGGTATCGACGCCATCGCGCTCGCTGACCAGCTCATTCGCGCCGGAGAGTTCGACGTGGTGGTGGCCGGGGGGCAGGAGTCGATGACCAAGGCGCCTCATTTGCTGATGGACAGCCGGACGGGCTACAAGTACGGCGACGTCACGGTCCTTGACCACATGGCCTACGACGGTCTGCACGACGTGTTCACCGACCAGCCGATGGGCGCGCTCACCGAGCAGCGCAACGACGTGGACAAATTCACCCGCCAGGAGCAGGACGAGTTCGCTGCGCGGTCGCATCAGAAGGCGGCCGCGGCGTGGAAGGACGGCGTCTTCGCCGACGAAGTCGTGCCGGTCAACATCCCCCAGCGCAAGGGTGATTCGCTGCAGTTCACCGAGGACGAGGGGATCCGCGCCAACACCACCGCCGAGTCCCTGGCCGGCCTCAAACCGGCCTTCCGTCGCGACGGCACCATCACCGCCGGTTCGGCGTCTCAGATCTCCGACGGGGCGGCCGCCGTGGTGGTGATGAACAAGGCCAAGGCAGAAGAGCTCGGGCTGACCTGGCTGGTCGAAATCGGCGCCCACGGCGTGGTGGCCGGGCCGGACTCCACTCTGCAATCCCAGCCCGCCAACGCGATCAAGAAAGCGCTCAGCCGCGAGGGCATCTCCGTCGACCAGCTGGACGTCGTGGAAATCAACGAGGCGTTCTCGGCGGTCGCGCTGGCATCGACCCGCGAACTCGGCCTGGATCCCGAGATCGTCAACGTCAACGGCGGTGCGATCGCCGTCGGGCATCCCATCGGGATGTCGGGCGCACGGATCACGCTGCATGCGGCCCTGGAACTGGCCCGCCGCGGCTCCGGCTACGCCGTCGCCGCCCTGTGCGGCGCGGGTGGCCAGGGCGACGCGCTGATTCTGCGGGCAAAGTAGCTCGACCGGGGGGCGCTAGCGCCCTCAGAGGACGTTGCTGGCTCCAGACGTACGGTAAGTTTTGTGATCTTGGTCATATCTGCCGGTCGGGCCCGTTGGTGCGACCTCCGGACCGGCCCGGACGTCCTCGCCACCGGGTGGATAGGTCACCGACGCCCATGACAAACTTGACGACGTGACGCGCCCGCGACCCTCGATAGGCCCGGCGATGGCCGGTGCGGTCGACTTGTCCGGCCTGAAGCAGCGGGCCCAGCAACAGCCGCCGGCAGGCGCGACGGGCGCCGGCGCAACGCCGGCCGCTGAGGCCGGTCCCGGAGTTACCGCGATCACCGAGGCCAATTTCGAAACCGAAGTCCTGCTCCGGTCCGAGGAAGTGCCGGTCGTGGTGCTGCTCTGGTCCCCGCGCAGCGATGCGTGTGTCCAGCTCGTCGACATCCTGTCCGGCCTGGCCGCCGAGGACAACGGCAAGTGGTCCCTGGCGACGGTCAACGTCGACGTGGCGCCAAGGGTGGCCCAGATATTCGGTGTCGATGCGGTGCCGACCGTCGTGGCTCTGGCCGGCGGGCAGCCGCTGTCCAGCTTCCAGGGGATGCAGCCGCCCGACCAGTTGCGAGGCTGGGTGGATTCGCTTCTCTCGGCCACGGCCGGAAAGCTCAAGGGCCCAAGCGGTTCCGCGGACTCCGATGAGGTCGACCCCGAGCTGGCAGCGGCCCGCGAACAGCTCGAGACCGGTGATTTCGAGGCGGCCAGAGCCTCGTATCAAGCGATCCTGGACGCCAACCCGGGCAGCGTCGAAGCCAAGGGCGCGATCCGGCAGATCGATTTTCTGACGCGCGCAACCACCCACTCGCCGGATGCCCTCGCGGCTGCCGACGCGGCACCGAGCGACATCGACGCGGCCTTCGCCGCCGCCGACGTGCAAATCCTCAACCAGGATGCGAGCGCGGCCTTCGACCGCCTGATTGCCTTGGTGCGCAGCACGTCCGGGGACGAGCGCACCCGGGTGCGCACCCGATTGATCGAGCTTTTCGAACTTTTCGATCCTGCCGATCCCGAGGTCGTCGCCGGACGGCGCAACCTCGCCAACGCGCTCTACTGACGGCCTACTCGGGCTCCAGCCATAGGGCCGAGTTGGGCGGCAGCACCAACACCGCCGACGCGGGTCGCCCGTGCCACGGGTCCTCGGTGGCGTCGACACCGCCCATGTTGCCGATGCCGGTGCCGTTGTAGTCGGTGGCGTCGGTGTTGAGCACCTCGCGCCAACGGCCGGCGGACGGCAGGCCGAGGCGGTATCCGCTGTGCTCGTTGCCGGCGAAGTTGAAGACGCAGGCCATGACCGAGCCGTCACTGCCGTACCGCAGGAAGCTCAACACGTTGTTGGCGGAGTCGTTCGCGTCGATCCAGGAGTAACCGTCGGGGACGGTGTCCTGGCTCCACAGCGCGGGGTGGTTGCGGTAGATGTCATTAATGTCGCGCACCAGACGCAGGACGCCGTTCGAGAAGCCTTGCTCGTCGAGCTGCCACCAATCCAGGCCGCGCTCCTCGGACCACTCGGCGCGCTGGGCGAATTCCTGGCCCATGAACAGCAATTGCTTGCCGGGGTGCGCCCACTGGTAGGCGAGCAGGCTGCGCAGTCCGGCCGCCTTGACATGGTTGTTGCCCGGCATGCGCCCCCACAGCGTGCCTTTGCCGTGCACGACTTCGTCGTGGCTGATCGGCAGCACGTAGTTCTCGCTGAATGCGTAGAGCATCGAGAACGTCATCTCGTGGTGGTGGTAGTTGCGGTAGATCGGGTCGCGGCTGATGTAGTCGAGCGTGTCGTGCATCCAGCCCATGTTCCACTTCATCGAAAAGCCCAGGCCGCCAAGGTTTGTCGGGCGGGTGACGCCGGGCCACGACGTCGACTCCTCGGCGATGGTGACGATGCCCGGGGCCGACTTGTGCACCGTGGCGTTCATCTCCTGCAGAAATTGCACGGCCTCCAGGTTTTCCCGCCCGCCGTAGATGTTCGGCGTCCAGCCGCCCTCGGGGCGCGAGTAGTCCAGGTACAGCATGGAGGCAACGGCGTCGACCCGTAGCCCGTCGACGTGGTACTCCTCGAGCCAATACAGCGCGTTGGCCACCAAGAAGTTACGCACCTCGGCGCGTCCGAAGTCGAAAACGTAAGTGCCCCAGTCGAGTTGCTCACCGCGCTTGGGATCAGCGTGTTCGTAAAGCGGGGTGCCGTCAAACCGTCCCAGCGCCCACGCATCCTTCGGGAAGTGCGCCGGCACCCAGTCGACGATGACGCCGATGCCGGCGTGGTGCAGCGCATCGACCAGCGCCCGGAATTCGTCGGGCGTGCCGAATCGCGATGTCGGCGCGTAGTACGACGTCACCTGGTAGCCCCACGACCCGGCGAACGGGTGCTCGGCGACCGGGAGCAACTCGACGTGAGTGAACCCGTGCTCGACCACGTAATTGGTCAGCTCTTCGGCCAGTTGCCGGTACCCGAGTCCTGGGCGCCACGAGCCGAGGTGGACTTCGTAGGTGCTCATCGGCTCGAACACCGGATTGCGCTGGGCGCGCCGTTCCATCCATTCGGCGTCCTGCCACGTGTATTCGCTGCGCGTCACGCGGGACGCGGTGTGCGGCGGCACTTCGGTGGCGAACGCCATGGGGTCGGCCCGATCGGTCACGACGCCGTCGGCGCCGTGCACGCGAAACTTATACAGGCCGTTGGCGGGGAAGTCGGGCCAGAACAACTCCCACACACCCGAGGAGCCCAGCGACCGCATGGGGGCATCGCTGCCGGTCCAGCCGTTGAACTCGCCGATCAGGCTGACGCCCTTGGCGTTGGGCGCCCACACCGCGAACGACACGCCGTTGACGACGCCGTCGGCTGTGGTGAACGAACGGGGGTGCGCGCCAAGGGCTTCCCAGAGTCGCTCGTGCCGGCCCTCCCCGAACAGGAAGAGGTCGATCTCGCCCAAAGTGGGCAGGAAACGGTAGGCGTCGGCGACGGTGTACGGGTCGGAACCCTCGTATTTCACCTGCAGGCGGTAGTCGATCAGGTTGACGAAGGGGAGCGCTACGGCGAACAGGCCGGACTCGATGTGCTCCAACGGAAACCGGTCGTCTCCGACGAGCGCCACGACCTCGGCCGCGTGCGGGCGGAACGCCCGGATGACGGTGTGGTCGGTGTACTCGTGGGCGCCCAGGATGCCGTGCGGGTTGTGATGGGTTCCGGCCAGCAGGCGCGACAGGTCGGCGGGGTCGGGCGCCAGGTGTGTCCTGGCGAGTTGGTCGGCTTGGCTCATGTCACAATCCCTCCGGTCCTTTTGGTGGCCTGCGGAGCAGCGTCATTCGGGACTCCTGCGGGATGAGTGGCATGTTGATGACATGCGCGACCGCTCGCGCAGGGTCGATGCGAATGTAGTTTGTTTGCCCCCATTGGAATTCCTGGCCGGTGATTTCGTCGCGCACCCAGAAACGCTCATAGGGCTCCATACCCAAAGCCGCCATATCCAAAAACAGCGTGGCCTCTTCGGCCCCGAACGCGTTGAGCGTCACGACCACCAACACGCAGTCGCCGGTCGCCGGGTCGAACTTGCTGTAGGCAAGCAGCGCATCGTTGTCCACGGCGTGGAAATGGATGGTACGCAACTGCTGCAGCGCCGGATGTAGCCGGCGTATGGAGTTGAGCCGCGTGATGAACGGTTCGAGCGAGCGCCCTTCGGCCAGGGCGCCCGCGAAATCACGAGGCCGCAATTCGTACTTCTCCGAGTTCAGGTACTCCTCACTGCCTTCCCGCACCGCGCGGTGCTCGAAGAGCTCGTAACCCGAATACACGCCCCAGGCCGGGCCCATGGTCGCCGCCAGTACCGCCCGGATCGCGAACATGCCAGGGCCGTTGTGCTGCAGGATGGCGTGCAGGATGTCCGGGGTGTTCACGAACAGGTTCGGGCGCCGAAAGTCCGCGGCGGCGGCGATGGCGTCGCCGAACTCGGTGAGCTCCTGCTTGGCCGTGCGCCAGGTGAAGTAGCTGTAGGACTGCGTGAACCCGAGCTTGGCCAGTCCGTACTGGCGGGCCGGGGGCGTGAAGGCCTCCGAGAGGAACAGCACATCGGGGTCGATGCTCTTCGCCTGGGCGATCAGCCATGCCCAGAAGTTCGGCGGCTTGGTGTGCGGGTTGTCGACCCGAAAGAACTTGACGCCGTGGTCCATCCAGTGCCGGACGATGCGCAGCACCTCGTCGTAAAGGCCCGCCGGATCGTTGTCGAAGTTGAGCGGATAGATGTCTTGGTATTTCTTGGGCGGGTTCTCCGCGTAGGCGATGGTGCCGTCGGGCAGCTCGGTGAACCACTCACGGTGATCGCGCGCCCACGGATGGTCCGGGGCGCACTGTAACGCCAGGTCCAGCGACACCTCCATGCCCAGCTCACGCGCCGCGGCGACGAATGCGTCGAAGTCTTCGATCGTGCCCAGGTCCGGGTGGACGGCATCGTGGCCGCCCTCGTCGCTGCCGATTGCCCACGGAGAACCGACATCTCCGGGAGCGGCGGTGGGAGAGTTGTTGCGGCCCTTGCGGTGTACCTTGCCGATCGGGTGGATCGGCGGCAGGTACACCACGTCGAATCCCATTGCCGCGATGCGCGGAAGCTCGGCGGCCGCGGTGGCGAACGTGCCGTGCACGGGCTTGCCCTCGGCGTCCCACCCGCCGGTCGAGCGGGGGAACATCTCGTACCAGGAGCCGAAGCGGGCAAGCGGCCGGTCCACCCAGACCCCGTACTGGTCGCCGCGGGTGACCAGATCGCGCAACGGATACTCGGCCAGGATCTCGTCGATTTCCGGCCCCAGGGCCAGCACGGTGCGGGTGATCGGGTCCCCGGGGCTTCGCAACGCCGTCGCGGCCGCCATCAGCGGTTCGCGCCGCGCGCGCGGCACCCCCATCGCGGCGCGCTCGAACAGCGCGGCCCCGACCAAGAGGTCGTTGGACAGTTCCGTCTCGCCCTGGCCGGCCTCGAGCTTGGCGACCAGGCCGTGCCGCCAGGAGTGGATGGGGTCGCCCCACCCGTCGATTCTGAAGGTCCACAGGCCCACCCGGTCGGGCGTGAATTGCCCGTGGAAGACATAGGGCTCGAGGCCCAACGTCATCGGCAGCAGCAGCGGCTTGATCCGTTGCTGATCGCCGGCCCCGTCGACTTCCGTCGCGGCCTTCACCGGGGCCTGGACCGCTTTGATCCGGCGGGTTTCGTTTACCTGCGGATAACGCGGCCCGAGGTATCGCACGACCAGCGTCGCCGCGACGGCCTCGTGGCCCTCCCGCCATACCGCCGCGCTGACCGGGATGGTCTCACCAACCACCGCCTTGGCGGGATACGCGCCGCAGGAGACGACCGGTTGTACGTTATCGATCTCGACACGACCAGGCACAACACTCCGTTCCGATTTGCCAGCTCTTCTTCGGCCCGCTTCGCGGACCGCATCGTCGCCGGCAGTGTTCCGACTAGCCGACTCCTCCTCGGTCCGCATTCTCGCGGACCGCATCGTCGTCGACTGGTTCCGACTAGCCGACTCCTCCTCGGTCCGCATTCTCGGACCGCATCGTCGTCGACTGGTTCCGATTGTGTGCGGCCCAACCGCGGTGTGCTCCGCCGCGGAAGGCCTCTCGTCTGGCGAAACTTCCTGTCGTGGGGAACTTCCTTTGTGGGGAAGCAGCGTTGCGGCCCCAATAACTAACCGATACCCAGCCTAGTGTCCGGTCACACCCTCGGCGGGAAAAGCGGTCTCTACCGCCGCCGTGCGTGGGGCGAAATCCTCAGTAAGGTAAGGACGCGTGAAAGCCCTCCGCCGCTTTACCGTCCGCGCTCACCTTCCCGAACGGCTGGCCGCGCTGGATCAGCTGTCGACCAACTTGCGATGGTCATGGGACAAGCCGACCCAGGACTTGTTCGCAACCATCGACGACGGCCTGTGGGAGCGGTGCGGCTCTGATCCGGTGGCGTTGCTGGGCGCGGTGAACCCAGCACGACTCGATGAGCTGGCGCTCGACGAAGCGTTCCTCGGCCGGCTCGATCAGTTGGCCGCCGACCTGAACGAGTACCTGAGCCGTCCGCTGTGGTACCAGCAGCAGCAAGCCGAAGGCGTGGCGATGCCGACGGCGATCGCCTACTTCTCGATGGAGTTCGGCGTCGCGGAGGTGCTGCCCAATTACTCGGGCGGCTTGGGCATCCTCGCGGGGGATCACCTGAAGTCGGCCTCCGATCTGGGGGTGCCCCTGGTGGCGGTGGGCCTCTACTACCGGTCCGGCTATTTCCGCCAGTCGCTGACCGCAGACGGCTGGCAGAACGAGACCTATCCGTCGCTGGATCCGCAAGGGCTGCCGCTGCGGCTACTCACCGATGCCGCCGGCGATCCCGTCCTGGTTGAGCTCACGCTTCCCGACTCCGCCCAGCTGCACGCGCGGATCTGGGTTGCTCAGGTGGGCCGGGTACCGCTGCTTCTGCTCGATTCCGATGTCCCCGAGAACGAGCATGAGCTGCGCGGCATCACCGACCGGCTGTACGGCGGTGACCAGGAACACCGGATGAGGCAGGAGCTGCTGGCCGGCATTGGCGGGGTGCGGGCGATCCGCGCGTTCACCGCCATCGAAGGCCTGCCCGCGCCCGAGGTGTTCCACATGAATGAGGGGCACGCGGGGTTCCTCGGAGCGGAACGCATCCGCGAGTTGATGGTCGATGCCGGGTTGGACTTCGACACCGCGCTGGCCGTCGTGCGATCCAGCACCGTGTTCACCACTCACACTCCGGTGCCCGCGGGTATCGACCGGTTCCCCATCGACATGGTACGGCTCTACTTCGACGGTCACGTCGAGGACGATCCCGGTAAGAAGAAAGCCGGTGCCAAGAGTGCGCCCTCGTTGTTGCCGGGCGTACCGACGGCCCGGATTCTCGCGCTCGGCGCCGAGGACGATCCGACCAAGTTCAACATGGCGCACATGGGTCTGCGGCTGGCGCAGCGGGCCAACGGAGTCTCTTTGCTGCACGGTGAGGTGAGCCGGGCCATGTTCAACGAGCTGTGGTCCGGGTTCGACGCGGACGAGGTGCCGATCGGGTCGATCACCAACGGAGTTCACGCGCGCACCTGGGCGGCGCCGCAATGGTTGCAGTTGGGGCGCGAACTGGCCGGGTCGGATTCGTTCGGCGATCCGGGCGTCTGGCTCCGACTGAACCAGGTTGACGCGGGGCATCTCTGGTGGATCCGCTCGCAATTGCGGTCGCTGCTTGTCGAGGACGTCCGGCAGCGACTGCGTAAATCCTGGCTGGAACGCGGCGCATCAGACGCCGAATTAGGCTGGATAGCAACGGCATTCGATCCGAATGTGCTCACCATCGGGTTCGCCCGGCGGGTGCCCACGTACAAGCGGCTGACGCTGATGCTGCGCGACCCGGAGCGGCTCGAACGTCTGCTGCTCGACGAGGACAGGCCGATTCAACTGATCGTCGCCGGGAAGTCGCACCCGGCCGACGACGGGGGGAAGGCGTTGATCCAGCAGGTGGTGCGTTTCGCCGACCGGCCGGAAGTGCGCCACCGCATCGCGTTTTTGCCCGACTACGATATGTCCATGGCCCGGCACCTGTACTGGGGCTGCGACGTCTGGCTGAACAATCCGCTGCGGCCGCTGGAGGCCTGCGGCACCTCCGGGATGAAGAGCGCCCTCAACGGTGGGCTGAACCTGTCCATCCGAGATGGGTGGTGGGACGAGTGGTACGACGGCGAAAACGGTTGGGAGATACCGTCTGCCGACGGCGTGGCCGACGAGGCTCGCCGGGACGACCTGGAGGCCAGCGCGCTCTACGATCTGCTGGAGCAGGCCGTGGCGCCGAAGTTCTACGAACGTGACGAACACGGGGTGCCGCCACGGTGGATCGAGATGGTGCGGCACACACTGCAGACGCTCGGCCCGAAGGTGCTGGCCTCGCGCATGGTGCGCGACTACGTCGAGCGGTACTACACGCACGCGGCGCAGTCGCTGCGCAGGACCATCGGTCCCGCCGAGGACGGTGCGGACGGCGCTGAGTTCGGGGCGGCCCGCGAGGTGGCCGCCTACCGTCGGCGCGCCGAGGAGGCCTGGCCCAAGATCACCATCACCGATGTGGACAGCACCGGGCTGCCGGACACGCCCGTGCTCGGCTCCAAGCTGACCCTGACCGCCACCGTGGCGCTCGCCGGGCTGGCGCCCGACGAGGTCACGGTCCAAGGGGTGGTGGGCAGGGTCGACGCCAGCGACGCGCTGCTGGACCCGGTCACCGTCGAGATGTCGTATACCGGGACCGCCGAGGGCGGCAACCAGGTGTTCTCGACGACGCTGTCGTTACCGCTGGCCGGGGCGGTCGGATACACCGTTCGCGTGCTGCCCCATCACCCGATGCTTGGCGCCGGCACCGAGCTGGGTCTGGTCACTCTGGCCCGCTGACCTCACGCGGGAAGGCCCTCCGACGCGGTGCGCAGCCGCTCCAAGGCGGCGCGGACCTGCGCCGGATTCGTGGTCTGCCAGAACGGCGGCAGCGAGGCACGCAGGTAGCCGCCGTAACCGGCGGTGACCATCCGCGAATCCAGCAACGCGACCACCCCGCGGTCGGTGATGCGGCGCAACAGCCGACCCGAGCCCTGCGCCAACAGCAACGCGGCGTGGCTGGCGGCGACCGCCATGAAGCCATTGCCGCCGCGCGCGGCCACCGCTCGCTGGCGCGCGCCCAGCAGCGGGTCGTCGGGCCGCGGAAACGGGATGCGATCGATGAGCACCAGGGACAGGGACGGCCCCGGAACATCGACGCCCTGCCAGAGCGACAGCGTGCCGAACAACGAGGTCTGCTCCTCGGCACTGAACTGCTCCACCAGCGCGGAGGTGCTGTCGTCGCCCTGACACAGCACCGGCATCGACAGCCGTTGGCGCATGGCTTCCGCGGCGGCCCGCGCGGCGCGCATCGACGAGAACAATCCCAGCGTCCGCCCGCCCGCCGCCGTGATGAGCTCCGCGATCTCGGTCAGCTGCTCGGCCGACCCGGTGCCGTCCCGCCCAGGTGGCGGTAGGTGTGCGGCGACATAGAGGATTCCGGCCTTGGCGTGCTCAAACGGCGAGCCGACGTCGACGCCGCGCCATGGCATTTCGGTATCGGCAGCGGTCAAACCCCACGCCGCGGCCATCGCGTCGAAGGACCCGCCGATGGTCAGGGTCGCCGACGTCAACACGGTGGTGGAACGGGCGAACACCCGGTCGCGCAGCAGGCCCGCGACCGACAGCGGCGCCACCCTCAGCACCGGGCGCATCGCCCCCCTGTTGTCCTCGTGATCCAGCCACACGACTTCGGTGCGATCGGGAATGGCCGGGGTGAACGACGACAGGACCCGCGAGGCGGCGTCGGATATCTCGCTCAACGCCGCTATCGCTTCGGCGCGTGCGGCGGCGGCTTTCGCGTCGCTCGTGGTGTCGATCGCCGAGCGCGCCGCGCCGGCCGCGTCGCGCAGGGCGGTCACGTACGTCGCGAGCTCCTCGTCGAGGCGGTCGATGCGGCCCGGTGTGCCGTCATGGATCGCCGCGGCGAAGTTGGCCGTCGCCGCCTCCAGCCGCTGGGTCAGTTCCGGATTGACCAATCGGGCGATCCGCCGCGCCGCGACGCCCAGGGCGGCCGGTGTCAGCTCCGCGGTGGCCACCGACGTCACCCGGTCGACCAGTTCGTGGGCCTCGTCGACGACCAGCAGCGCATGTTCGGGCAGCACCGCAGACTCGGCGACGGCGTCGATGGCGAGCAGCGCATGGTTGGTGACCACGATGTCGGCACCCCCGGCCCGGCCGCGCGCCCGTTCGGAGAAGCATTCGGAGCCAAACGGGCAGCGGGCCACGCCTATGCATTCCCGTGCCGAAACGCTGACCTGGGACCAGGATCGATCCGGCACACCGGGTTTCAGGTCGTCGCGGTCACCGGACTCGGTCGTCGACGCCCACGTGGTGAGCCGTTGGACGTCGCGGCCCAGGGCGGTGGACGCCATCGGATCGAAGAGCTCCTCCTGCGGCCGGTCGCCGGCGTCTTCCTCGGCCTCGGCGCCGCCATTGTGAATCTTGTTCAGGCACAGATAGTTTCGGCGGCCCTTGAGCAGCGCGAACTGCGGGCGGCGCGGAAGGGCGTCGGCGATCGAATCGATCAGCCTGGGTAGGTCCCGATCGACGAGCTGCCGCTGCAGCGCGATGGTGGCCGTGGATACGACGACTGGCGAGTCGTCATCGATGGCGCGGACGATCGCGGGCACCAGGTAGGCCAGCGACTTTCCGGTGCCGGTACCGGCCTGCACGACGAGATGCTCGCCGGTGGCAAACGCCCGCGCGACGGCGTCGGCCATCTCGAGCTGGCCGCTGCGCTCGCTGCCGCCGAGCGCAGCCACGGCGATGGCCAGCAACTCGGGCACGGACACTTCGGACGTGGTCAGCCTCTTTTGCTCTGCGGTGCTACCGGCGGCCGGCGGGGATCTGCGTGGTCGGGATCGCGGGTTCTCCGTGGGACAGGTTCAGCCCTTCCCACGGCAGACTGCGCAGCCCGGAAGCTACCAGCTCGCGTGCCGCGGCCACATTCGGTTTGGACACCACGTCGCCACCACGGACCAGCGGGACGGTCAACACCCGCGACGGCTCGGTGACCGAGGGCCGGCGGCCGGCCGGATACACCAGCTCCTCGGTGACGGTGCCGGACGTGCGCGTCAGGCGCAGCGCCTCTTTGCGGCCGCCGCGGGATTCCTTGTGGCTACTGCGCTTTTGCACCGGCATTCCGTCGACCTCGACCAGCTTGTAGACCATATTCGCCGTCGGCGCGCCCGAACCCGTCACGAGCGACGTGCCGACGCCGTAACTGTCCACCGGTTCGGCAGCCAGGGCGGCGATCGAGAACTCGTCGAGGTCGCCGGAGACCACGATGCGGGTTGCGGTGGCTCCCAGACCGTCGAGCTGCTCGCGGACCTGGCGGGCCAGCACGCCCAACTCCCCGGAATCGATACGGACCGCGCCGAGCGACTCCCCGGCGGCGGCCACGGCGTTGGCAACGCCGGTCGTCACGTCGTAGGTGTCCACCAGCAGCGTGGTGTCGACGCCCAACGCGTCGACCTGCGCGCGGAAAGCGGCCAGTTCGGTCACATCGGCGGGCTCTCCGCTCGCGTGCAGCATGGTGAACGCGTGCGCCGACGTGCCCTGCGCGGGGATTCCGTATCGGCGCTGGGCCTCGAGGTTGGAGGACGCGGCGAAGCCGGCGATATAGGCCGCGCGTGCCGCGGCGACCGCGGCATGCTCGTGGGTTCGCCGTGACCCCATCTCGATCAGCGGACGGTCCCTGGCCGCGCTCACCATTCGCGCCGCTGCGGACGCGACCGCCGTGTCGTGGTTGAAGATCGACAACGCCAGTGTCTCGAGCACGACGCATTCGGCGAACGTGCCGGTCACCGACAAGACGGGAGAGCCGGGGAAGTACAGCTCGCCTTCGGCGTAGCCGTCGATATCACCGCGGAACCGGAAATCGCGCAAGTAGCGCAACGCATCTGGATCGAGGAATTGCGCCAGCAGCTGACACGCCTCGTCGTCGAAGCCGAACTGCGGCAACGCTTCGAGCAGGCGCCCGGTCCCACAGACCACGCCGTAGCGGCGCCCCTCGGGGAGTCGGCGCGCGAACAATTCGAAGGTCGTCGGTCGGTCGGCGGTACCGTCTCGCAGCGCCGCCGCCAGCATCGTCAACTCGTACTTGTCGGTAAGCAGCCCAGTTACGACCGGGTCGTTCATTCCATAACGGTATCGGCTGCCCTCGGGGGCTCGGAAACCTCGCCGGTCGCTCGGTATCGTGGAGGCCATGGTTGTTATGTCAGCGCCCACTAAGCCGGGCACTACAGGACAACGCGAGTCCGCTCCGGTAGACGTCACGGCGAGTCCGTGGGTCACGGTCGTGTGGGATGACCCGGTCAACCTGATGACCTACGTGACGTATGTGTTCCAGAAGTTGTTCGGCTACAGCGAGCCGCACGCCACCAAGCTGATGCTGCAGGTGCACAACGAAGGCAGGGCGGTGGTGTCGGCCGGCAGCCGGGAGTCCATGGAAGTCGACGTGTCCAAGCTGCATGCGGCCGGGTTGTGGGCGACGCTGCAGCAGGACCGCTGATACTCGGGGCTGCGGCGAATACCTGTGCGCAAGTGGAAGCGCGTCGAGACCGCGGACGGTCCCCGTTTTCGGTCCGCCCTGGCGTCCCACGAGGCCGCCCTGCTGAAGAACCTGGCAACCGCCATGGTCGGGTTGCTCGATGAGCGTGAATCATCCTCGCCCGCAGACGAACTCGAGCAGATCACCGGCATAAAGACCGGAAACAGTGATCCGCCGAAGGACCCGACCCTGCGCCGGCTGCTGCCCGACTTCTTCCATCCCGACGACGACGACCCATCGGCTTCCGGCGCCGTAAATAGCCTCAACGCCGCGCTGCGCAGCCTGCACGAGCCCGAGATCATCGACGCCAAACGCCTTGCGGCGCAGCGGATGTTGGACACCGTTCCGGCAGACGGTGGCCGGTTCGACCTGACCGAGGAGGACGCGAACGCCTGGGTGGCGGCGGTGAACGACATCCGGCTCACGCTGGGGGTGATGCTCGAGGTCGGGCCCGAAGGGCCGGAGCGGCTGCCCGCTGACCACCCGCTGGCGGTGCACTTCGACGTGTACCAGTGGTTGACCGTCTTGCAGGAATACCTCGTCCTGGTGCTGATGGGGTCCCGATGAGCCCCGATGGACGCCGGATGGACGCCATCACCGACGTGGGGGGTATCCGCGTCGGTCACCATCATCGACTCGACCCCGACGCGTCCATGGGCGCCGGATGGGCCCGCGGCGTCACCGTCGTGCTGACCCCGCCCGGCACCGTCGGGGCCGTCGACTGTCGCGGCGGCGCCCCCGGTACCCGGGAGACCGACCTGCTGGACCCGGCCAACACCGTCCGCTACGTCGACGCCGTGTTGCTCGCCGGCGGCAGCGCGTACGGTCTGGCCGCCGCCGACGGCGTGATGCGCTGGTTGGAAGAACGCGAACGCGGGGTGGCGATGGATGGTGGCGTGGTGCCCATCGTGCCCGGTGCCGTGATCTTCGATCTGCCGGTCGGCGGCTGGGATCGCCGCCCGACGGCGGAGTTCGGCTACCTGGCTTGCGAAGCCGCGGCGAGTGGCGAGGGTGCGCCGGCCGTCGGGAACGTCGGTGCCGGCGTCGGGGCACGTGCCGGGGTGTTCAAAGGCGGAGTCGGGACCGCTTCCACGACGCTGCCGTCCGGGGCGACCGTTGGCGCGGTGGTAGTGGTGAATTCGGCCGGCGACGTCGCCGACCGGGCCACCGGCCTGCCGTGGATGGCGGACCTCATCCAGGAGTTCGCGCTGCGGCCACCGCCGAGGGAGGAGATCGACGCGTTCGCGCAGTTGCCGACCGCGTCGAGCTCGCTGGACAGCCCGCTGAACACCGTCATCGGCGTGGTGGCGACCGACGCGGCGCTGAGCCCGGCCGCGTGCCGGCGCGTGGCCGTGGCCGCGCAGGACGGCCTGGCCCGTACCGTCCGGCCAGCGCACACCCCGTACGACGGCGACACCGTGTTCGCCCTGGCCACCGGGGCCGTCGAGGTGCCACCCCCGCCCGACGCGCCCGCCTCGTTTTCGCCCGAGATGCGGCTGGCCGCGGAGGTCGGTGCCGCCGCAGCCGACTGCCTGGCGCGCGCGGTGCTGGTGGGCGTGTTCGCCGCGAATTCGGTGGCCGGCATACCGGCCTACCGCGAGGTGTTGCCCGGGGCGTTTACCCGATGAGAAGTTCCCCGCCGTCCGCGCCGGTAACCTGCAGCTATGGGTAAGACCACGGGGCGCTCCGGGACACCGGCGACGTCGGCAAAGCGTCCTCCGTGGGTGGTCGGCGCGGCCACGATCCTCACCTTCGTCGCGCTGCTGTACCTGATTGAGCTCATCGACCAGCTCACCCGGCACTCCCTGGACGAGAACGGCATCAGACCGCTGGAGGCCGACGGGCTGTGGGGGATCGTCTTTTCCCCGGTACTGCACGCCAGCTGGCAGCATCTGATGGCCAACACGGTCCCGCTGTTGGTGCTCGGATTCCTCATGACGCTCGCCGGCCTGAGCCGGTTCGTCTGGGCCACCGCGATCGTGTGGATCCTCGGCGGCTTCGGCACTTGGCTGATCGGGGACATGGGCAGCTCCTGCGGGCCGACGGATCACATCGGGGCCTCCGGCCTGATCTTCGGCTGGCTGGCCTTCCTGCTCGTGTTCGGGATCTTCGTGCGCCGCTTCGCGGACATCGCGATCGGGCTGGTGGTGTTGTTCGCCTACGGCGGAGTGCTCCTGGGTGCCATGCCGGTGCTCGGCAGATGCGGTGGCGTGTCCTGGCAGGGTCACCTATGCGGTGCGATCGCCGGCGTCGTCGCCGCGTATTGGTTGTCCGCGCCGGAACGCAAAGCCCGCGCGAAGAGAAAAGCCGGCGCCGCCACGCCGCGGCCCAAGACATGACCTCGCCGTTGGCGCCCGTCGGGATCTTCGACTCCGGCGTGGGGGGACTGACCGTCGCGCGGGCCATCATCGACCAACTGCCCGACGAGGACATCGTCTATGTGGGCGACACGGGTCACGGGCCATACGGTCCGCTCACGATTCCCGAGGTCCGCGCGCACGCGTTGGCCATCGGGGACGACCTTGTCGGGCGCGGGGTGAAGGCGTTGGTGATTGCGTGCAACACCGCGTCCGCGGCTTGTCTGCGGGATGCCCGCGAGCGGTATGACGTACCGGTCGTCGAGGTGATCCTGCCGGCGGTCCGTCGTGCCGTCGCCACGACGCGCAACGGCCGCATCGGTGTCATCGGCACCCAGGCGACCATCAACTCGCACGCCTACCAGGACGCGTTCGCCGCCGCGCGCGACACCGAGGTCACCGCCGTGGCCTGCCCGCGATTCGTCGACTTCGTGGAGCGCGGCGTGACCAGTGGCCGTCAAGTGCTCGGGCTGGCCGAGGGCTACCTCGAGCCGCTGCAACGCGCCCAGGTCGACACCCTGGTGCTCGGGTGCACGCATTACCCGCTGCTGTCCGGACTGATCCAGCTGGCCATGGGCGAGCAGGTGACGCTGGTGTCGAGCGCCGAGGAAACGGCCAAGGAGGTACTCCGCGTGCTCACCGAGCATGACCTGCTGCGCCCGCATGACGCGCCGCCCGCGACCCGGGTCTTCGAAGCCACCGGCGACCCCGAGGCATTCACCAAGTTGGCCGCGCGATTCCTCGGTCCCGCGGTCACCGGCGTGCAGCCCGTTCACCACGTGCGGATCGACTAGTGCTGACGAGATTCTCATCACACCAATGCGGCGATGTTTTCGTCACGGTCCTATCGGGCATGGCACAGTAGTGTCCGTGCGAATAACCGTGCTCGGCTGCTCGGGCAGCGTGGTAGGGCCGGATTCGCCCGCGTCGGGATATCTGCTCCGGGCACCGGACACACCGCCGATGGTCATCGACTTCGGCGGCGGCGTGCTGGGCGCGCTCCAGCGCTATGCCGATCCCGCCTCCGTGCACGTGCTCTTGTCCCATCTGCACGCCGACCACTGCCTCGATTTGCCCGGTCTGTTCGTGTGGCGGCGCTACCACCCGTCGCGGCCGGACGGCAAGGCGTTGTTGTACGGCCCCGGCGACACCTGGTCTCGGCTGGGTGCGGCGTCGTCACCGTATGGCGGTGAAATCGACGACTGCTCAGACATTTTCGACGTTCGGCACTGGGTCGACGGCGAACCGGTCACGCTCGGCTCGCTGACCGTGACACCGCGGGTGGTCGCCCACCCCACCGAGTCGTACGGCCTGCGGTTCACCGATTCGACCGGCGCCTCGTTCGTCTACAGCGGCGATACTGGCGTCTGTGATCAGCTGGTCGAGCTGGCGCGGGACGCCGACGTCTTCCTTTGCGAAGCCTCTTGGACGCACTCGCCGGACCGCCCGCCCGCTCTGCATCTGTCGGGCACCGAGGCCGGCCGGATCGCGGCGCAGGCCGGCGTTCGCGAGCTGTTGTTGACCCACATCCCGCCGTGGACCTCACGCGAGGACGTGATCAGCGAGGCCAAGGCCGAGTTCGACGGCCCCGTACATGCGGTGGTGTGCGGCGAATCTTTCGATATCCGCCGCTCTGAAAGGGTCTGAGCAAGCCCGCGTTAGGGTTGGCGTCGTGACCAGAAGAGAAGACGGTCGTCTTGACGACGAGCTCCGTCCCGTAGTCATCACCCGCGGATTCACAGACCACCCCGCGGGATCCGTACTCATCGAATTCGGCCACACCAAGGTGATGTGCACCGCCAGCGTCACCGATGGGGTGCCGCGCTGGCGCAAGGGGTCGGGTTTGGGATGGCTGACCGCCGAGTACGCGATGCTGCCGTCGGCAACCCATACGCGCTCCGATCGCGAATCCGTGAAGGGGCGGCCGTCCGGGCGCACCCAGGAGATCAGCCGACTGGTCGGCCGGTCGCTGCGGGCCTGCATCGATCTGGCGGCGTTGGGGGAGAACACCATTGCCGTCGACTGCGACGTGCTGCAGGCCGACGGCGGCACCCGCACCGCCGCCATCACGGGCGCCTTCGTGGCGCTGGCCGACGCCGTGACCTACCTGGCGGCGGCGGGCAAGTTGTCCGATCCGCGGCCGCTGTCGTGTGCCATCGCTGCGGTCAGCGTCGGGGTGGTCGACGGCAGGATCCGGGTGGACCTGCCCTACGAGGAAGACGCGCGGGCCGAGGTCGACATGAACGTCGTCGCCACCGACACCGGGACACTCGTGGAGGTGCAGGGCACCGGCGAGGGCGCGACGTTCCCGCGTTCGACGCTGGACAAATTGCTCGACGTGGCGCTAGCCGCTTGCGACAAGTTGTTCGCCGCCCAGCGCGAGGCGCTGGCCCTGCCCTATCCGGGTGAGCTGCCCGAGGGCTCGGCGCCGCCGAAGGCGTTCGGCAGCTGACCCGGCTTCTGGTCGGCAGCTTGACCTTGGCCTGACTGCCCGCGTTTACCATCGCCGACGCCGCGGCCAAGACGAGACCCCTTCCGGTCGGTCATGACTCGTCCTTCTGCAGCTCGAATATTGGGATGGTGCGTGTGGTTTTTGACTGGTAGTTCGCGAACGCGAACGCGGGTACGGTCGCGTTGATCTTGGGGATGATCGCCTGGCGTTCGGACGAGTCGAGCTCGTGCGCGACGACGTCGAACGAGTCGGAAGCGACTTCGACGCGCGCCCGCGGGTTGGCCCGCAGGTTGTGGACCCACCCCGGGTTGACGTCGGCGCCACCGTAACCCGCGACGATCAGCAGCTTGCCGTCGATACGGAAGACCACCAGCGGCGCGACGCGCGGCTCGCCGGACTTCGCGCCTTTCGTAGTGAGTAGCAACAGCTCGTTGCCCTCGAATCGTCCGCCGACCTTGCCGGCCTTGGCGCGAAACTCATCGGTGATGTTTTTATTGAGCGCCTTGAGCGTCTCGTTATCGGGTTTCTGACTCACCCTTGACGAAGCTACTTCGTCGCCCTGGCTATTCCTTGCGGAGCGTGTCGCGTTGTACGCCGGTGCTGCTGATGCCATTCGCGTCGCCGACCCATATCTCGCAGTCCGTAAGGTGGCCGGGGTGCATCGGCAACGGCCCAGACGCCTATTTGGGAATAGATGATGACCCGGCTTCTGGTCGCCAGCCGCAACCGCAAGAAGCTGGCCGAATTGCGCCGGGTGCTCGATGCGGCCGGCCTGACGGGGTTGACACTGGTCTCATTGCATGACGTGCCGCCCTTCGACGAGGCGCCCGAAACGGGCGCGACGTTCGAGGACAACGCGTTGGCCAAGGCGCGGGATGCATTCGCCGCGACGGGCCTGGCTTCGGTGGCCGACGACTCCGGCCTGGAGGTGGCCGCTTTGAACGGCATGCCCGGTGTCCTGTCGGCGCGCTGGTCGGGTGATCACGGCGACGACGCCGCCAACACCGCGCTGCTGTTGGCGCAGTTGCGCGACGTGCCCGACGAACGGCGCGGAGCGGCGTTCGTGTCGGCGTGCGCCCTGGCCGGGCCGTCCGGCGAGGTCGTCGTCCGCGGGGAGTGGCCCGGCAGCATCGCCCGGGAACCGCGGGGGGACGGCGGCTTCGGGTATGACCCGGTTTTCATTCCAGAGGGTTCCGACCGCACCGCGGCCGAGCTCAGCCCCGAGGAGAAGGACGCGGTCTCCCATCGCGGTCGTGCTCTCGCTTCGCTAGTGCCGGCGCTGCGCGACCTGCCCTAGAGCCTGCCGAGTGTGAAGCTGGCCGCACGTTCGGCCTCGAGTGTGAAGCCAGCCGCACACTCGAGCCCTACAGCCCGAATCGGGCCTTCACATCCCTGGTCTGGACTTGCTCGACGATGATGCCCAGGAGCGGGATGGTGCCGGCAAGCAGCACGCCGATCGTCTTGGGAATCGGCCACCGCACCTTGACCGCGAGATTGAACGCGGTCAGGACATAGATGAAGTACACCCAACCGTGGACCACCTCGATCCAGCGGATCTCGTGGTGCAAGACGAGATGCGAGACGATCTCGTAGCACAGCGCTATTAGCCAGAGACCCGTCGCCCACGCCATGACCCGGTAGCCGAGCAACGCGGTGCGGATCTTCTCGACGGGGAATGCCGACGCTGATCTTTCCGGTGTGGTCATGCGGTGGTCCTGTTCTGTTTTTCGGTGTCTTGTTTGGCAAGCTCGGCCAGGTAGGCGTTGTACTCCGCCAGCGCGGGGTCATCGGACGTCTGTTGCGTCGGCTTGGGGCGCTCGGGCAGCAAGCCGACGGGTATCTCGGTGACGGCGGCGTCCTGCCGAGGCTCCGGTGGCATCTCTTCGTAGCGCACGTACTTGCGGTACGCGTACACGCAGAACCAGGCGAACAGCGGCCACTGCAGCGCATAGCCGAGGTTCTGGAACGTGCCCGACACCGACTGGAACCTGGTCCACTGCCACCAGCCCAGCGCGAGGCAACCGCACGCCGCGACGATCACCAAGGCGATCAGCGCGGGCCTGCGACGATGCGTAGTGGACACCCCTTGACGGTACCGCTCACGATCTGGGTCCGACGAATTCGTCGAGGCGCCGCCGTCCGGTCGCTTCCTGTACTGGGCGGTACGATCGCTGAGGCGCGCGGGCGTGGCGAAATGGCATACGCGCCGGCTTTAGGTGCCGGTGCTCGAAAGAGCGTGAGGGTTCGAGTCCCTCCGCCCGCACTCATCTTCAAGGGCGGTCCATGCAGCGGTCTGACTGGCTTCGACATCATCAGCACGTGGTATTGGAGTGAGCTTTCTCTGGGCCCTTTTGGTACTTCTGTACGAAAACCGCCTCTCGGAGGCGGCTGTCACGCTAACCTCCCCCAAGGCGGCGCTCGGGACTGCCACGGCAGGTTCACAAGCCAAATTCAGGGGGAAATACGCATGGTTCGTTCTGTGCTCGTCGGCGCCGCAATGTTCATCTCGGCTGCCATCGGTTCGGCGCCCATCGCGAGCGCTCAACCGCCTTTAGTGGTCGCCCCGCTGTCGCCGCACGCGCCACTTCCGTTGTGCGGCGGCTACACCAACGTCGACGGAAACTGCGTGCCATCGCCGGACCACACCCGGAGCAACCTTCCGGACGGCGACGGCACATACAGCCACTCCCAACACAAGCAGGGGTCGGGCTCCTGGCACGGCGGCACCGGTCGGTCGAAATAGGTCAGCCTGCTTCGCTGCGTCGCCAATCGCTGTGTCTCCCTGAGGTCGTTGCGAGTTAGCCAATTTGGCTGCGAAATCGTCTGAGCAACATAAGGTTTCACTCCATGCGACGGGGGATAGGGGGAGGAGCTTTCGGCGTCCGAGGCGGTATCTCAACGCGAGGGATGGGGTCGGTGTTGGCCTGTTCTCGGCGGGCACGTCATGGCGGGGAGGAAGATGACGAGGTAGCTCTGCTGATGGGTGAACACCGCGAATCGGCCACCCCAAGCTCGCCGAGTTGAAGCGCAAAGCGTCCGAGGCCGACCTGGTTATCGACTAGGCGTCCAGGAAGCGCGCGCGAACCTCCGGCGGCGGCAGCGGACAGGTGTCGTACTTGCCGAAGATGCGGTAGCGGACGTCGGCGACCCTGTCGTATAGCCAGTCCCGTAGGGGAGTGGGGATGACGCGGGCGACCTCGAGCAGCTTCCACGGCCCGCCAAGGTAATCCACCACCCGCAACGCGGCGGCGGATCGCACGGCGACGCGTTCTCCAGGCTGCTCGGGCTCGTCGACGAACACCACGGAGTCCACGTCCTTGATGGATGGGTGCCGGGCAAAGACCGCTTGGGCGAAGTCGCTGTCCAAGGCCGCAAAGCGCAGGGTGCCGTGGTGATCGAACCGAAGTATCGTGCGCACCGCGGCGTTGCAGACGCCGCAGACCCCGTCGTAAAGCAACACGGGCGGCACCGTTTCGCTGCTCACGCTTCCAGGCTACTGGCCCAACAGCCCGCGGGCCACGAGTTGACCTTTGGTAAGGCAACCCTTAGTTTTGCGGTAACTTGTCGAGTGGAGGGTCCGCCGGGCCCCCGTTCGGTGAAGTCGTCGCGGAGTTGAGCGCCGCAGGAAGGGACCGTTGATGGCGCGCGGGTTCTCCGGTGTGATGTTGCGAAGCTTCGGCGCACGTGACCACACCGCAACGGTGATCGAAACCGTCCGGATTGCGCCGCATTTCGTGCGGGTGCGCATGACATCCCCGACGTTGTTCGAAGACGTGGACGCCGAGCCCGCCGCGTGGCTGCGGTTCTGGTTTCCGGACCCGGACGGATCCAACACCGAGTTCCAGCGTGCCTACACGATCTCGGAGGCCGACGTCCCCAGCGGCCGCTTCTCCGTCGACGTCGTGCTGCACGAGCCCGCCGGCCCGGCGTCGAAGTGGGCGCGCACCGTGCAGCCCGGCGCGACGATCGCCGTCATGGCGCTGATGGGCTCGTCCCGATTCGACGTGCCCGACGAACAACCGGCCGGCTACCTGCTGATCGGCGACTCGGCGTCGATCCCCGGGATGAACGGCATCATCGGGGTCATCCCCGACGACGTCCCGATCGAGATGTATCTCGAGCAGCGCGACGACAACGACGTCCTGATCCCGCTCGCTCAGCACCCTCGCCTGCAAGTGCACTGGGTCGCGCGGAGCGACGAGCGGTCACTTGCCGCGGCGATTGATAACCGCGACTGGTCCAACTGGTATGCCTGGGCCACGCCCGAGGCGACGGTGCTCAAGCACGTGCGGACGCGACTGCGCGACGAGTTCGGTTTCCCCAAGTCGGTAATACATGCGCAGGCGTACTGGAGTGCCGGGCGTGCGATGGGAACCCGCCGCGGCGACGAGCCGGAGCCGGTGAACGACGTTGTCCCCGAGCATGTTTGCCCACCAAAGCCGCCCGACAACACGCCCGCCCCGGCGGCCCGCGGAAGTTGGCGCGCCCAGGGCGCCGGCCGGTTGCTCGCGCCGCTGCGCTCGGCGCTGATCCTCTCCGGCGTGTTGCAGGCCGTCATCACGGTGGTGCAGCTGGCGCCGTTCGTGCTGTTGGTCGAGCTGTCCCGGCTGCTGGTAGCCGGGGCGCCCGCATCGCGACTCTGGGACGTCGGAATCGCCGCCGTCGCGCTGCTCGGAACGGGAACCGTGCTGGGTGCGGCCCTCACGCTGTGGCTGCACGTCATCGACGCGCGATTCGCCGCCGACCTGCGTTCGCGGTTGTTGCGCAAGCTATCTCGGCTACCGCTGGGCTGGTTCACCGCGCGCGGATCGGGCTCGATCAAACAGCTGCTGCAGGACGACACGCTCTCACTGCACTATCTGGTCACCCACGCCATCCCCGACGCGGTCGCGGCGATCGTCGCGCCAGTCGCGGTGCTGGTCTACCTCTTCGTCGTCGACTGGCGCGTAGCGCTCGTGCTATTCCTGCCCGTCCTGGTGTACCTGGTGTTGACGTCGTCACTCACCATTCAGTCGGGCCCGCGCATCCCCCAATCACAGCGCTGGGCCGAGAAGATGAGCGGTGAGGCCGGCGCCTACCTGGAGGGCCAGCCGGTGATCCGCGTCTTCGGCGGGGCGGCCCCATCAAGCTTCCGCCGCCGCCTGGACGAGTACGTCGAATTCCTGGTCTCCTGGCAGCGCCCGCTGGCCGGCAAGAAGACGCTCATGGACCTGGTTACCCGGCCGTCGACATTCCTGTGGCTGATCGCGCTCACGGGCACCCTGCTCACCGTCACCGGGCGAATGGATCCGGTGAACCTCCTGCCGTTCCTGTTGCTGGGCACCACCTTCGGCGCGCGACTGCTCGGGATCGCGTACGGGGTCGGCGGTATCAGTGCCGGCATGCTTGCCGCCCGGCGCCTGCAGAACACGCTCGACGAGCCCGAGCTCGACGTGCGTGAGCAGGAGCGGTCCGGAGATTCGTCGGCGGCGGTGGTGTTCGACGATGTCAGTTTCGGCTATCGCCCGGGGGTTCCGGTGATCCAGGGCGTCTCGCTGACGCTGCGGCCCGGCACGGTCACCGCCCTCGTGGGGCCGTCGGGGTCCGGCAAGTCGACGTTGGCCGCCCTCCTGGCCCGCTTTCACGATGTCGACCAGGGCGTGATACGCGTTGGGGGACAAGATATCCGGGCGATGACCGCCGACGAACTCTACGCAAAGGTCGGCTTCGTCCTGCAGGAGACGCAGCTGGTGCACGGCACCGTCGCGGAGAACGTCGCGCTGGCCGTCCCCGATGCCACCGCGGCGCAGATCCAGGAGGCGGCGCGTCAGGCGCAGATCCACGACCGGATCATGCGATTGCCCAACGGCTACGACACCGTGCTGGGCGCGGAAACCGCCCTTTCGGGCGGCGAACGACAGCGGCTGACCATCGCCCGGGCGATCCTGGCGGATACCCCGGTGCTGATCCTGGACGAGGCCACCGCGTTCGCCGATCCGGAATCGGAATACCTTGTGCAGCAAGCGCTTAGCCGGTTGACTCAGGATCGAACCGTTTTGGTGATCGCCCATCGATTGCACACCATCACCGGAGCCGACCAGATCGCCGTGCTCGACCACGGCCGGATCGCCGAAGGCGGCACGCACGACCAGCTTTTTGCCGCTGACGGTCGGTATCGACGGCTGTGGGAGCGTGGCCGTCGAGAACCGGTCGCGGCCACCACGGTTCAGGAGGGGGCGCGATGATCCGCACGTGGTTGGGCCTGGTGCCCGCGGATCGCCGGGCCAAGGTGATCGCCTATGCCGCGCTCGCGGTGCTCTCGGTGGTGGTGCGGGCGGTGGCCACCGTCCTGCTGGTTCCCTTGGTGGGCGCCCTGTTCGGCGATGATCCGCGCCGCGCGCTGGTGTGGCTGGGCTGGCTCTCCGCCGCCACCGTGATCGGATGGGTGATCGACACCGCGACCGCGCGCATCGGCTTCGGCCTCGGCTTTGCCGTGCTCGACCACAGCCAGCACGATGTGGCGGACCGGTTGCCCGGCGTCCGGCTGGACTGGTTCACCGCCGAGCACACCGCGACCGCACGGCAGGCGATTGCCGCCACGGGACCCGAACTGGTCGGCCTCGTCGTCAACCTGTTGACCCCGCTGATCTCGGCCATCCTGCTGCCCGCGGCCATCGGGCTGGCCTTACTCCCGGTTTCATGGCAGCTCGGCGCGGCCGCGCTGGGCGGCGTGCCCCTGCTGCTGGGGGCGCTGTGGGCGTCGGCGCGGCTGACGCGGCGAGCCGACGCCGCGGCCGACGAAGCCAATGGCGCCCTCACCGAACGGATCATCGAGATCGCCCGCACCCAGCAGGCGTTGCGGGCCGCGCGGCGCGTCGAGCCCGCGCGCAGCCTGGTCGGGGATGCGCTGGCCGCGCAGCACGGTGCGACCATGCGGCTGTTGTCCATGCAGATCCCGGGCCAGCTGCTGTTCAGCCTTGCCAGCCAGCTCTCCCTGATCCTGCTGGCAGGCGCGACCGCCGCGCTGACGGTAAACAAGACGGTCACGATCCCGGAAGCCATCGCCCTGATCGTCGTCATCGTGCGCTATCTGGAGCCGTTCACCACGATCAGCGAGCTGGCACCGGCGTTGGAGAGCACCCGCGCCACGCTCGATCGCATTCGCTCGGTCCTCACCGCGCCGCTGATGAACGCCGGGGCGGCCACGTTGCCCGACGCCGCCGCGGCGCCGCGCATCGAGTTCGACGACGTCACTTTTCGCTATGACGGTGCGACCGTGCCGGTGCTCGATGGGGTGAGCTTCACCTTGGCGCCGGGGGGCACCACGGCGATCGTCGGACCGTCAGGATCGGGCAAGAGCACCATCCTGGCGCTGATCGCCGGACTGCACGAACCCACCCGCGGCCGGGTCCTGATCGACGGCGTCGACGCGGCGACGCTGGACGCCGAAGCCCGCCGGGCGGCGAGCAGCGTGGTGTTCCAACATCCCTATCTCTTCCACGGGTCGATCCGCGACAACGTGTTCGCCGGGGATCCCGGCGCCGGCGACGGCCAGTTCAAACGAGCGGTCGTCCTCGCCCGTGTAGATGAACTCATCAATCGGCTGCCCGACGGTGCCGACACGATCGTCGGCGAGGCCGGTTCCGCGCTTTCCGGGGGTGAACGCCAACGGGTCAGCATCGCGCGGGCACTGCTCAAGCCGGCGCCGATCCTGCTGGTCGACGAGGCGACCAGCGCCCTGGACACCGAGAACGAGGCCGCGGTGGTCGACGCGCTCACACTAGACCCGCGCTCACGCACCCAGGTGATCGTCGCGCACCGGTTGGCCAGCATCAGCCACGCCGACCGCGTCCTGTTTCTGGACGACGGCCGAGTGATCGAGGACGGCACGGTCGACGAATTGCTCGCGGCGGGTGGGCGTTTCGACGAGTTCTGGCGCCAGCAGCATGAGGCCGCCGACTGGCGGATTCTCGCGGACTAGGTCACCGTAGTTGACCGCAGCACTTGCGGTATGCCTTACAGTTTGTCAGTCGGACGGAGCGGTCCGGGTACAGGAGGCGTGCTGTTCATGAGTGCTGTGGTGTCGATTCCGCGGTATCCCGGCGACGTGACCCCGCAATGGCTGTCGGCCGCGCTCAGCGGGCGTGGCGCCCCTGTCGGGGTCGCCGACGTCGACGTGGTCGCGATCGGCACCGGGCAGACCGGTGCCACCTACCGAGTGTGCGCCCGGTACGCGACCGACCCCGGTGACTTGCCGCAGACCTTCGTCATCAAACTGCCGGCCCTGGACGACACCGTGCGCGACCGGGTCGTCATCGGATATCGCAGCGAATGCGCGTTCTACTCATCCGTGGCGGACCGGGTGCAGGTGCCGACGCCGCAGTGCTTCTACTCCGAGATCACCGAGGATGCGATGGATTTTGCGTTGCTCCTCGCCGACCAGGCGCCGGCGGTGCAGGGCGATCAGCTGGCCGGTTGCGGGGAGACGGAAGCGCGCCTCGCGGTTACCGCTCTGGCCGGGCTGCACGCGCCCAGCTGGTGTGATCCCGTCTGGCTCGACTTCCCGGGCATCGCGTTCGCCAGGCCGGACGAGGCGGGCGCCGGCGGCATGGGCGAAGTGGCGAAGATGAGCGCCGATATCACGCTGGACAAGCTGGGCGACCGGATGAGCGCCGAAGACCGCGAGACCTTCAGCACGGCAATGGGTTTGGTCACGCCGTGGCTGCTCTCCGAGTATGACCGGTTCGCCCTGCTGCACGGCGACTATCGCCTGGATAACCTGCTCTTCGACCCGGACCGGACCCGGGTCAGCGTGGTCGACTGGCAGACGCTCGGCGTCGGTTTGCCGGCCAGGGATCTCGCCTACTTCACCGCGACGAGTCTCAATTCGCAGCTGCGCGCGAGTATCGAAGAGGAGCTCGTCGCCGACTATCACCGCGCCTTGGTGGCCTGCGGCGTCACCGGCTATGACCGCGAAACATGTTGGCGCGATTACCGGCTCGGGGTGTTGCAGGCGCCGCTGATCTCGGCGTTGGGGTTCGCGTTCGCCGCCGCCACCGAACGCGGCGACGACATGGTGCTGACCATGCTCGGCCGAGGCTGTCGAGCGATCCGCGAACTCGGGACGCTGGAACTGATCGGCTGAGAACTCTACAGGTCGCCGGTGAAATCCGCGCTGAGCCAGCGGTCGGGGCGAATGGTGAACAACACCTCTTCCACGCCCTCCATGCTGCGGATGAACGCGCGGCCGCCTTCCTCACCGAGGTAGCGGATGGCGACGGCCTCCTGCACGTCGGCCGGGGCAGGCTTGGTGGTATCGACGATCGTGCCCTCGACCACCACGTATTGGTAGGGGGGCTCCTCGCGCTGGACCACCAGCGTCACCTTGCCCGCCCGCTCGATGAGCCGCGCCTTGCGGCTGGACGCTCCGGTCATGATCCGGACGTCGCCACCGGGGGTGTAGTCGTACCAGATCGGGACGCTGGCGGGCGGCCGGCCGTCGGCGGCGTCGACGGACAGCACGGCCACGTGCTTGGCGGCCAGAAACTCCTGACGTTCGCTCTCGGTGAAGGCTTTCATGTGCCCTGCAAGCGCCGATGCCGGTGAATATATTCCCGGGATCGGGCGACCGGTCAGTACTGCGTCGAGCCCTGATCGACCGGTATGCGGGCAGCGGTCACCTTGCGGGACTCATCGCTGGCCAGCCAGCACACCGTATCGGCGATCTCCTCCGGCTCGGCAACCCAGTCGGGCAGGAATGGGGTGAGGACATTGGACAGCTGGGGGTTGGTCTCCATGGCCTTGCCCACCGCCGCGACCATGTCGCCCGTTCCCATCGGAGTGTTCACCGGTCCGGGATGAACGCTGTTCACGCGGATCGAATGCTTGCCCAGCTCGGCGGCGAAAGCCCGCGCCATTCCGGTGACGGCGTGCTTGCTTGCCGTGTAGTGAATCATGAACGGCTGCATCTTCATGCCGGCCGCGGAACTGATCAGAATGATGGAGCCGCCGCGGCCCCCCTCGATGATCCTGTTGGCGCCGGCCATCACGGTGTTCCAGGTACCGGTCACGTTGATGTCCATGACGTCGCGGAAGTTTTCCGGCGTGATGTCGTTCCAGGCCTGCG
>NZ_LZIE01000026.1:0-112599 GCF_001667155.1 Mycobacterium sp. 852002-53434_SCH5985345 | reverse complement strand
ATCTTGCGAGCCTCGTCCTCAACCGTCTGGGCGTGCACCTCGAAGCGGCCCGCCATCGCCCGCATTTCGTGCGGGTCGGTCATGAAACGTGTTGCCATGTTGCTTTCTCCTTTTCCTTCAAGCCTTCAATGTCGAAGTCTTAACAGTTCTAATTGATGCGGTGGTGGCCGCGTTATGGACAGATTACGGCCTACCGGTTAACTGATCGCCTCAAACGGGTGACATGTACCCCCTAATTTCCCGTACCGGTAATCCCGACATCAGACGACAACTTGCTTGGGCATAACGATCGGCTTGAAGCCGTACCGCGGTCCGGAGCCGTAGGCACCGGCGCCCTTGGCCGCGGCGGCCATCCCCGGCATGCCGGGCATCGCGGTGACCGGCTCGGCCTCGGCCGCCGCCGTCCACCCCGAGCCCTCGAGGGGGGCGGTGGAGGAAGCCAACGACGCGGGGGCGGCCGCGTTCCAGCCGGCCGGCACCGACAGTCCGCCGACCGCGGAGGCCTCGCCCAGGGCGGCCGACGCTCCCGCGCCCGACACCGAGCCCACCATGGTGCCCTGCACCATCCCGCCGGCGAGCGGCGTGACGGAATCGGTGAGGGCGAATGGGATCGACGGCACGGAGCCGAGGGTGTGCCCCAGGGAGACCGCCGTCGGGATGGTGTTGCAGACCCACCATGCTGCGGTGTTGACGGCGCCGTTGATGCCGTTGAAGACCGACGGCGTACCGATGAAGTTGTCGATCGAGGACAGCAAGCCGTCGGTCGTGAAAGGCAAGGTGGGGGCGGCCAAGGCCGCCGCGTTGGCGGCGGGAGCGAGCGCCTGCACCGTGCCGCCGGTCGAGTCAGCGGCGAGGGCGGTGCTGTCCGCGGCCGCGGCGGCCGCAGGGTTGGTGGTCGAAGCCAGCGGAGTCACTGGAGTCAGCACCCCCGCCGCCGCGGAGGCAGCCTGGTAGGCGGCCATCATGGCGGCGTCCTGTGCCCACATCGCGGCGTACTGCGCTTCGGTCGCGGCGATCGCGGCCGAATTGACCCCAAGGAAGTTGGTCGCGACGAGTGTCGCCAGCAACGTCCGGTTGGCTGCGATCACCGGCGGGGGGACCGTCGCCGCAAACGCGGCCTCGTAAGCGGCCGCGGAAGCCGTGGCCTGCGCGCTGGCCTGCTCGAGCGTCGTTGCCGTCTCGGTCAGGTAGGCGATGATCGGCTGGGCCGCGGCGGCCGCCGCCGCCGATCCGCCGCCGGTCCAGTTTTCGGTGGTGAGCAACGAGACGATCGACTCCCACTGGGTTGCCGTGGCGCTCACCTCGGCGGCCAAATTGGCGTATGAGGCCGCGGCGGCCATCAGCGGTCCGGCACCGGCGCCGGCGTACATGAGAGAGGAGGTGATCTCCGGGGGAATTGCTGCAAAGTCAAGAACCATTTGTGTTTCCCGCTCCTTATGTTGTCTTTTGCAATTCGAGGACTTTGAGGGATTGGCGGAGGGCTAGACGGTCGCCGGTTTGGGCATGACGATCGGCTTGACGCCGTAGCGCGGCGCACCGAAGCCCGCGCTGTTTCGCGCAGCCGCGCCCATCCCCGGCATGCCCGGGATGATGGTCCCGGTGCCGGCCTGCGGCGCGGCGGCGGTCCAGCCCACCGTCTGCAGCGGTGCGGCGCTGGTGCCGGCCACCGGGGTGGCCGCGCCGGCCCAACTCGGCGGCACCGACAGGTTGTTGACCATGGTCGCGGACCCCACGGAGGCCACCGGCATGGCGCCCATGCCGGCCATGCCACCACCGGCCATGGGCGTCGTGACATCGGCAAGCCCCGCCGCGTCGGCGGCCGATCCGGCGGCGTCGGCCGCGGAGGTGTCCAGCAGTCCGCCACCGGCCAGACCCAGCAGGTCGGAACCGGCAGAGGCCCAGTTGCCGAAGCCGATGTTGCCGATGTTGGCTCCGTTGCCGGAGAGGCCGAAGATCCCGCCGAGCATGTTCGGGTTGGTGCCGTTGCCGGTGCTACCGAGGAGATATGCGAGCCAGTCGAGCGGGGTGTTCGACGGCGTCGCCGCGGCGGACGCGAGCGGAGAAGCGGCGCTCGACAGCGCGGCCTGGCTCGCGTTGACGGCCTCGGTGTCGCCGTAGCTGCCCGAGCTGATGCCCAGGGTCTGCGCGTAATTCTCCAGCAGCGTCTGCGCCTCGGTGGCGATCGCCTGGTACTGGGTGCCGTACGCCGAGAAGATCGCCGCCTGCTGGGCCGACACCGGGTCGGCGGCGGCCGGAGCGATCACCGTGGTCGCCGCCGCGGCGCCCGCGTTCTGCGCCGCCAGGTTGGTGTTTATCCCCGACAGCAGCTGCTCGGCAGCTAGCATCTCTTCTGTCTGTGTTGTCAGAAATGCCATTTATTGCTCCTAGTGTTCGGAACGAGTCGACCCCCATGCGGTGGATCGACCTGAGTGTTTACGTAACGGCCCCTGTGCGCTGGCGTAACACTAACGACCCCCGACTCCACGTTCCCGGCCGAAAGGGGCAGGGTTACAGCCGTTTACGGCTTCTTAACGATCAGGCCGGTAGTTTTAACATCGTCCTGCCGGACGACATAGCGGTGTCATCTGTTACCCGAAGGAAAGCCGTGGTTAAGGCTCGGGGGAGCGGATCTTAGCTGACACACTCTCGCAGCGCATCTTGCAAATTTCGGTTATTTCGAGCGAGACGCGATGTCCCGGATTCGGCGCCGGCGCGCTACATTCGCCGCCGAGCCCCCATAGCCCAATTGGCAGAGGCAGCGGACTTAAAATCCGCCCAGTGTCGGTTCGAGTCCGACTGGGGGCACCAGCGTCCGCGCAGGTCAGTGCATGCAGCGCGATAACGCGCGCGCGCCACCCTCAGCCTGTTTGCCCGGCCGCTGATCCGGCGATCGAATCGGGGCCATCCTCTATTCGAGGTAGAGCCTTTATGCCCTGTCTGGCGGGCGGGCTCGGGGCGAAGGATCACCGTTCACAGGACTTAGGAGGTCGACGGTGATCAAGCAAGCCATCGTGGGCGCCGCGGTGGTGCTCATCGTCGCCGGCTGCTCACCCCAAAAACACGCCAGCGGTGGCGGCGCCACCACGACAACGTCTCACACCCAGGCCGTGCGCGGATGGGTCCAACTGACTCAGGACCACATGCAAGACCTGGGTATCGCCATGGGCAAGGCCACCTTCGCCATCGGTAGTAAGGACAACGCCGCTCTGGGGGCGGCCTGCCACGAGGGCCATGACGCGGCGAGCTTCCTGCAGGCCCATCTGCCCTCCCCGGACAAAGAACTCACCGACGCGCTGCAAGCCAGCCTCGACGACTTCGACGCCGCCTCCCATTTCTGCGTCGCCGCGGTCGAGGACAACGATCCGAACGAGGCCCGCCACGCGGGCGAGTTCATGAACTCTGCCGAGGCGCACCTCACGACCGCCACCGCCATCCGCGATCGCATCGTCAACGGACCCGGATAGGTCCATTTTCAGCGCGGTTCCTCGAGAACGCCGGAAAGCGACGAATGGTCCGATGCCGGAGGACCTTGGCCCCTACTCCATTGCAGGGGAGGGGCCGACAGTGAGATCACACGCGTCGTCGCAACCGAGAGAGGACAAGGACATGAATCGCGAAGTGAGCAAATTCTTCTGCGGAGCGTTCGCCGGAATCGCCTATGCGCACGCGGGTTACGCCGTCGCCGCATCCACCGGCATCATCGACGAGCCCATCTTCCTCGGCAGGAAGTGGGGCGTCGGATACATGTGGACGGAGGCCGTTGTCTATACCGCGATCAGCGCCGCCCTTGGTTACGCCGGCTGGCGTACGCAACCCGTCAACTTGCGTGAGGTAAGCGCGCCGGAGACAAGCGGGCAGACCGGGCAGGGTGTGGGCGAGGCGAAGGTACCCCTGTCGACGTCGAATTGATCGTTCTCGACGGGATGCCGCCACAGAAGGAGACCGCAGCCGGTATGAACGTTCGTCTCGGGAAGTGGTCGGCCAGTTGTGCTGTCCTGCTGTTCGCCGCCGTGCCGTTCTCCTCGGCGTCAGCATCAGCAGATCCAGTCGATGATGCGTTCATCGCGTCCCTGGTGAATTACGGGATCGAAGTTCGAGACAGCGACACCGCGATCGCGATGGCCCACCGGGTGTGCACGGGATTCGACAACAACGCGAATGCGAGCGTTCTGGCGCTGAAGGTCAAGCACGACACCGATCTCACGATGAAGGAATCCAGCTACTTCGTCGGCCTGTCCGTGTCGGCCTACTGTCCGCAGTACCGGGGGCAGATCGACAGTTCGCTGATCTGGCTGGTTCCGGGCCCCCCGCTGATGTGAACGCCGAGGCACGCCGTCAGCAAGCCGAACGACGCGAGGCACAGTAAGTTGGTCGCGACCGCCACCGCGAAGGAGCCGCGCCGAAGTGACCGACGATCCGCGGGGTGACGGTGTCTCCCGTCAATACGATCGGTGGGAGTATCCGCCCCCGGTAACCGATCTCGCGGCGTGGACCAAAAATCACTGGGATTGGTTCGATCCCTTTTGGGCGCACCGCGTCCTGTGGCCCAACCGGGAGTACAAGCCGGACCTCGACATTCTCATCGCGGGTTGCGGCACCTTCCAGGCGGCCGTTTTCGCCTTCATGAACCGCGCCGCCAGGGTGGTCGCGATCGACGTCAGCCGGTCAGCGCTCAAGCACCAGCAGTATCTGAAGGACAAGCACGGCCTGGACAACCTGGAATTGCATCTGCTTCCCATCGAAGAGGTGTCGACGCTGTCCCGCGACTTCGACCTCATCGTGTCCACCGGCGTCTTGCACCACATGGCGGACCCACTGGCCGGGCTCAAAGCGCTTGGCGGCTGCCTGCGCTCTGACGGGGCACTCGGAGTCATGCTTTACGCGAAGTACGGCCGGATCGGGGTCGACATGCTCGAATCGGCGTTCCAGGACCTCGGGCTGAAGCAGGACGACGCATCGGTCCAGTTGGTCAAAGAGGCGATCGCGGTGCTACCCGCCGACCACCCGGTTCGCCCCTATCTGAACGGCGCCCGCGATCTGCTGTCCGACGGCGCGTTGGTCGACACCTTTTTGCACAGCCGCCAGCGCGCCTACACCGTTGCGGAATGCCTGGACTTGGTCGGCTCCGCCGGACTGGCGTTCCAGGGCTGGTTTCACAAAACGCCGTACTACCCGCACGACTTCGTCGCGCCGGCGAGCCAGTTCCAGGCCATGCTGAACCGACTGCCCGACATCAAACTCTGGTCCGTGATGGAACGCCTGCAGCCGGCGAATGCCACCCACTTCTTCATCGCCTGCCGCCCGGAACGTCCGAAAGAGCATTACGCAATCGATTTCTCGACGGACGGGGCGCTCGATTACGTTCCGCTACTGCGGACGGCCTGCCTGCTGTCCGGCGACGAGATCCACGTGCCCGGCACGAAGCTGAAGCTGAACCCGGCTCAAGTGCCGTTCGTTCAGCAGGTCGACGGCCGTCGCACGATCAGGGAGATTATCGATTCTGTGGCACAGCGCGGTGACGTCGGCCCGGAAAACGCCGGCCTGGTAAGGGAATTCGGACGCACGCTGTTCCAGTCGCTGTGGCGTCTCGACTTTCTGGCGATGGCGCTGAACACAAACGCATCCGGTTAGTCGTCGGCGTTTGCCGTCAGAAGACCCTGGCGTCACGGCTCACGTCATGACCCCGGACCAAATTTTGGGCCTGCCGCCGACGGTGCGGCGAACCGCCACTCATACACTGACCAATCGTGGGCATGCTGTCTGGTCTTGTGCCGTGGATCGCTTATTGGGTGCTCGTCGGTAACGTCCCGTTCCCTGCCGCGGCGTTGGCAGCGCTAGCGATCACGGCCGTCGCGGTGGTGGTCGGGAGCGTCGCCGGCAAGCCGGAGCGTACGCTCGAATTCGGTTCTGCCGCCGTGTTTGTGGTGCTCACCGGGCTGAGTTTCGCGCGGGACGAGTGGTTCGCCCAACGGTGGATGCTGCCACTCAGCGCCGCCGGGTTCCTCGTGGTGGCCCTGGTCGGAACGCTGACCGGCAAGCCGTTCGTGCGTGCGTTCGCAGCCGCGGAACAACCCGCCGACGTCGCCAAGACCGAGCTGTTCGGCCGGCTCGTCAGCGTCCTGAGCTGGGTCTGGGTGGGGACGGCGGCGGCCATGACGGTGTCGTCGGCGATCCCGCCGATGGTGCGGGATGACGCCACGATCCTGGACACCAAGACCCCGTTGTCGTACGTGTGTTACTGGCTCATTCCGTTCACGCTGTTGGGCCTGGCGGCGCTCGCGTCGCGGTTCCTGCCCGACCGGATGCTGGCCGGCATCGGCGACGTCCCCCGAGAAACCTCGTTCGTCGCGTACGACGAGGCCACCATCGACGAGCTGTACTTCCTCGCCCAGGAACACGCGAACCGGGAGGTCGGCCCCGGCAAGGAGGCCTACAACGTGAAGGTCGGCGGCATGGGCGTCCCGTTGACCGGGGATGAGTCCCGCAAGTCGTGGCCCTCGACCTACAAGGTGCGCGACAAACGGCGCTGAACGCGCGACCGGTGTTCCGATACGTTGGTTTCCGTACCGGCCGCGTGGGCCGCCGGGTCCGGTTGTGCGGCCACCACGGAGCCCCAAAGGAGTTGCGATGAACGCGCTCAGTCCAGACGCCATCCGGGCGGAAACGATCACCATCACCGGCCACGGCGGTGACGAGATCGAGGCGTACCGGGCCACGCCGCTCGCCGAGGGGTCCCGCGGTGGAGTCGTGTGGATCCATCACATGCCCGGCTACGACCGCGAAACCAAGGAGTTCGTCCGGAGGCTGGCCGTCAGCGGTTACCACACCGTGGCCCCGAACCTCTATTCACGCGAGGCCCCCGGTGCGTCACCCGACGACGCGGCGGCGGCGGCGCGGGCGGCGGGCGGCGTGCCCGACGAGCGACTGGTCGGCGATGTGGCGGGTGCGGTGGAGCACCTGCGTTCCTTGCCTGGGGCTAACGGGAAGTTCGGCGTCATCGGGCATTGCTCGGGCGGGCGGCACGCGTACCTGGCGGCGTGTTCGCTGCCCTTCGACGCCGTGGTGGACTGCTACGGCGCGTTCATCGTCGAGGATCCGCCGGAGGGCATGCCCAAGGTTATGAAGCCGATCCTGCAGCTGGCGCCGAACCTGAGCTGCCCGCTACTCGGCCTGTTCGGGCTCGACGACCGCTTCCCGGCTCCACCCGCGGTTGCCGCACTGGACGAGGAGCTGACCAGGCTGAACAAACCGCACGAGTTCCACTCCTACGAGGGCGCGGGACACTCGTTCTTCTCGGTCGATCGGCCCGCCTACCGACCGGAGGCGGCCGTGGACGGCTGGCGGCGCATCGACGAGTTCTTCGCCACCCAGCTGAAAGGTTAGGTCTCGCCTGCCATGTGTACTTATCTCACCGAACACATCGGAATCGACGGCAGCGGCAAGGGCGCCACCGGATGGTTTGGCGCCAGCCGCGCGACGGTCTACGTCGATCACCCGGTCCACGCGCCCTACGGCCACACCGTCAACATCGACGTGATCAACCCCGAACTCGGGCCGTCGGCGCGGGTGGCGCTGGAACTCACCGAGGAGAGCGCGCTGGCGCTGGCCGACGCCATCCGCAAGGCGATCGCCCACGCGCCGGCCGGGCTCGCGTCCAAGGACCAGATGTGACCGCCGACCGGGACTATCCGCAGATGGCCGCTGAGCGCGGCCGGGTCGAGCCCGCGCCGCGCCGCGTGCGTGGCTACCTCGGGGACGCGCTGGTCTTCGACACCACGGCGGCCCTGTATGTGTGGGAGGTCCCGTACTACCCGCAGTACTACATCCCGCTGGCCGATGTCCGTGCGGAGTTCCTGCGCGACGAAAACCATTCGCAGAAGGTGCAATTCGGGCCGTCGCGGCTGCACTCCCTAGTGGGTGCCGGCGAGACCCACCCGTCCGCCGCGCGCGTGTTCGACGCCGACGGTGGCGGACCGGTGGCCGGGACGGTGCGATTCGAATGGAATCCGTTGCGCTGGTTCGAGGAAGACGAACCGATCTACGGCCACCCACGCAATCCGTATTCGCGGGTTGACGCGCTGCGCTCACACCGGCATGTTCGGGTGGAGCTGGACGGAATAATGCTGGCCGACACCAGTTCTCCGGTCCTGCTATTCGAAACCGGTTTGCCCACAAGGTATTACATCGACCCAACGGATGTCGACTTCAAGCATCTGGAACCCAGCTCCACCCAGACGCTGTGTCCGTACAAGGGGGTGACGTCGGGTTACTGGTCGGTGCGGTTGGGCCCCCCTGATGATGGTGTCCTGCATCCGGACCTGGCCTGGACGTACCACTACCCACTGCCCGCGGTCGCCCAGATCGCCGGTCTGGTGGCGTTTTACAACGAAAAGCTGGACATCTTCGTCGACGGCGATGCGCTGCCCCGGCCGCGCACCCAGTTCAGTTAGCCAACGAGGTGTGATCTTTCCCTCTTCGCGCCCGCACCCTGAGAGTTTCTTAACCTGGACAACTCCACGGCGCTGACCGGTGACGTTAGCGGCGAATGCGAAATCCGCCGGATGCGCGTTTGCATCGGTTTCGCTACGGGTAAGCGACTGCGATACAGCGTAATTGAAAGCCTGAGCAGAACCTGAGTGCGCGGGGTGACGTAGCTAACGTCGGGGGATTTAAAGGGATTTGACGCGATTTTTGGCCGGTAGACTCGCCAAACCAGTCGCGTCGGCGCCTTTTGGTGCTGAGATCTTTCTGGATCTGTAGGCGAATTGTCGCGCAACTCCCGGCGACGCCGCCTCCGCGCCGACAACATAGCAAAGGCGGTGCAGCGTGAGCGGTATAAACGACCGCAAGGCCTTCCAGGACGATCGAGACGAGCGGTTGTTCGGATTCGACGACGCCCCGGTGGTTCAGATCCCGGTGCGAAACGGTCCCATCAGCGACATCGGCGTCAGTCCCGACGGCACTCGGCTGGTGGTGGCGAATCACGGCCGCGACACGGTCTCGATCCTCGACGCCGATGCGCGTCGGGTGGTGCAGACAATCACGGGCATCGACGAACCGTTCGCGATCGCCGTGAGCGGCGGGGCCTCCCCGCGCGCCTACATCAGCACCGCGTCGTCCTCATATGACTCCATCGACGTCGTCGACCTCGCCACGAACGCGCGGATCGCGACCCATCCGCTGGCCGACCGTGTGAGCGATCTGACCGTCAGCGCCGACGGGAGGTTCGTCTACGCCAGCCGCAACGGCGCCCGCGGCGCCGACGTCGCGGTCATGGACACCACCACGGATGACTACGAAGTGATCGGACTCGACGCGACACCCGGCACCACCGCGGATTGCGTGCGCATCAGCACCGACGGGCGCCACCTCTACGCCGCCACCAACGGGCCGTCCGGCGGCGAACTCGTCGTCATCGAGACCGGGGCGCAGTCCGACGGCCGGGCCGGCGCCGAATCCCGCGTCGTCGGCGCCTACGAGCTGGGTTTGCCGATTCGCGACGTCGCGCTGAGCAACGACGGCGCCACGGCCTATGTGGCCAGTTGCGGCCCCGTCGTCGGTGCGGTGCTCGACGTGATCGACACCCGGGCCCGCAAGATCACCGGAACCCGCAAGCTCAGCGAGCTCGCCGGCCCGCTCACCCGTTTGGCGCTCAGCCGCGACGGCCGCCGCGCCTACTTGGTCAGCGACGACCGCGTCGCCGTGGTCTGCACGCGAACCCACGACGTCATCGCCGACATCGGGGCGGCGAACGACTCATCCTGCGTGGTCGAGAGCCCCGACGGCAGGTACCTCTACATCGCCGGCCATTCCGGTGTGGTCACCGTCGTGCCGATCGCCGCGGGCGGGGGACCGGCTGAGGCGTCGACCACCCGGCTGCCCGCATTGGCTCAGCGGGAACCCGTACTCGCCTAGGGTGATTGCCTGACGCCGGCGCCGAACTCGGGCTTAGGGTGGAGGCTGCTGGCGGCTCATCGCCACCGGCCCGGGATGCGGTCACGCCGTTTCTCGAGGATTGACATCAGGCGACGCTGCGCCGGGATCCAAAGGCGGTACCTCAATGGACAGCACGATGCAGGACTTTCCGTTGACGATCACCGCGATCATGCGGCACGGCTGCGGTGTGCACGGGGAGCGCACGGTCACCACCGCCACCGATGACGGCTACCGGCAAATCAGCTACCGCGAACTGGGTCACGACGTCGCCCGGCTGGCCAACGGATTACGCCGCCTCGGCATCAACGGGGACCAGCGGGTGGCGACGTTCATGTGGAACAACGCCGAACACCTGACCACCTATCTGGCGGTGCCGTCGATGGGCGCCGTGCTGCACACCCTCAACATCCGGCTGTTCGCCGAGCAGATCGCCTATGTCGCCAACGAGGCCGAAGACCAAGTGGTGCTGGTCGATATGTCGTTGGCCAAGCTGCTCGGTCCGGTGTTGGGCGACCTCAAAACCGTGCACACCCTGATTGCGGTGGGGGAGGGTGACACCGCCGCGTTCGAGGGGTCGGGCAAGACCGTGCTGCGATATGCCGACGTGCTCGCCGGCGAGTCGACCGAGTTCGACTGGCCGCAGATCGACGAGAAGTCCGCGGCCGCGATGTGCTACACCAGCGGCACCACCGGCAACCCGAAAGGTGTTGTCTACAGCCACCGTTCGAGCTACCTGCACACCATGGCCGCCTGCACCACCAACGGCATCGGCGTGGGTTCCGTCGACAGCGTGCTGCCGATCGTGCCGATGTTCCACGCCAACGCGTGGGGCCTGCCCTACGCCGCCCTGATGGCCGGTGCCGACCTCGTCTTGCCCGACCGCCATCTCGACGCGCGCTCGCTGATCCGCCTGGTGGAGGACCGGCGACCGACCGTGGCGGGAGCGGTGCCCACGATCTGGAACGACGTCCTGCACCGCCTGGAGGAAGAACCGGGCCACGACATGTCGTCGCTGCGGCTGGTGGTCTGCGGGGGCTCGGCCGTTCCGGTGTCGCTGATGCGCACCTTCGAGGAAAACCACGGCGTTGAGATCCGGCAACTGTGGGGCATGACGGAAACCTCCCCGATGGCCACCATGGCGTGGCCCCCGCCGGGAACCCCGGAGGACCAGCATTGGGCGTTCCGCGCCACCCAGGGCCAACCGGTCTGCGGCGTGGAGATGCGGATCGTCGACGACGACGGTCAGGTGTTGCCCAACGACGGTGAGGCCGTGGGCGAGGTGGAAGTCCGCGGCCCATGGATCGCCGGCTCGTACTACCTGACGGCCGACGACTCGAAATTCGACTCCGGCTGGCTGCGCACCGGCGACGTCGGACGGCTCGACGAGCGGGGTTTCGTCACCCTGACCGACCGGGCCAAGGACGTCATCAAGTCCGGCGGCGAGTGGATCTCGTCGGTCGAGTTGGAGAACAGCTTGATCGGGCATCCGCATGTGGTAGAGGCCGCGGTGGTCGGCGTGCCCGACGAGCGGTGGCAGGAGCGGCCGCTGGCCGTCGTGGTGGCCAAGGAAGGCACCACAGTCAGCGCCGAGGACCTACGAAAGTTCCTCGCGGAGAAGGTGGTTCGCTGGTGGCTACCCGAGCGGTGGGCGTTCGTCGAGGAGATCCCGCGCACCAGCGTCGGCAAGTACGACAAGAAGGCCATCCGGTCGCGCTACGCCGAGCATGGCTACTGGGTGGTCGAGGCCCGCGACTGAGTGTGCGTCTCCGCGAATAACCCAGGGCAGGAAGGAACCCCATGTCCCAGCCGCTTGTCGTCGAACAATCGCACGTGGTGTCCGTCGCGCCCGACGCGGCGTTTCACGGCACGCTGCCCATCCCGCTGCCCGAGATCTTCGGCCGCCGGTATGGGCCGATACCGCCGATCAAGGAGGTGCGGGACCAGACCGGCGCCTGGGACGCAGCGGGTCAGAGCCGCACCATCATCCTCGCCGGCGGCGGCAGGGCGCGCGAAGACCTGACCAGTGTCGACCCGCCACGATCGTTCGGCTACCGGCTCACCCAGATCCACGGTCCGATGGCGCTGCTGGTCGGCTCGGTCACCGGTGAGTGGATCTTTACCCCGGCCGATGGCGGCACCGAGATCACCTGGCGCTGGGCCATTTACCCGAAATCCGTCCTGTCCGTACCGGGCCTGCCGCTCTTCGGGATGCTGTGGAAGCGCTACGCGCGCCAAGTGCTGGGCGACCTCGCCGAGGTGCTGAGCCACTGAAGCTGGGTACCGTCGAGACCATGTGTCGACTATTCGGGCTGCACGCCGGGACCGACGTTTGCACCGCGACGTTTTGGTTGTTGGACGCCCCCGACAGCCTCGCCGATCAGAGCAGAAGGAACCCGGACGGCACGGGCCTGGGGGTGTTCGACGAGCGTGGCCGGCCGCAGCTGGACAAGCAACCCATGGCGGCCTGGGAGGATGCCGCCTTCGCCACCGAAGCCCACGAGTTGACCGGCACCACCTTCATCGCGCACGTGCGTTACGCCACGACCGGTGCGCTCGACGTTCGCAACACCCACCCGTTCCTGCAGGACGGCAGGATCTTTGCGCACAACGGCGTGCTGGAGGGGCTGGACGTTCTCGGCGAACGGCTGCGCGAAGTCGGCACCGGCGACCTGGTCCTGGGCGACACCGATTCCGAGCGGGTGTTCGCGTTGATCACCGCCTCGATCCGGGCGCTGAACGGTGACGTGACCGCGGGCCTGACCGATGCCATGACATGGCTCGCCGCCAACGTGCCGATCTATGCGGTCAACGTGCTACTGAGCACGGCGACCGACATGTGGGCGCTGCGGTATCCCGAAACCCATGAACTGTACGTCTTGGATCGGTCCGACGATGCCCCCGCCCGGGGCCCGGAATTCGACTTGCGCACCAAGCGAATTCACGCCCGGTCGGAACATCTGTGCACGCGCCCGTCGGTGGTGTTCGCCACCGAACGCATGGACGACGACCCCCGCTGGCGGCTGCTCGAGCCGGGTGAGCTGGTCCACGTCGACGCCGCGCTGCAAGTCGACCGCGGTCTGATACTGCCCGACCCGCCCGCCCACCTGCTGCGCCGGGAGGAGCTGAGCGCGCGGGTGCAGGAATCGCAACACGCGTTACCGAGTGGCCGCCGCTAGCCCAATGTCGTCCTGGCAGAGTGGGTGGGCGTGACAACCAGACGAGCGCTTGTGCTGGCGGGTGGAGGAATAGCGGGAATAGCGTGGGAGACAGGAGTTTTGCGCGGCATCGCCGACGTGTCGCCGGCAGCGGCCGGGCTGTTGCTGGGTTCGGACGTGCTGGTGGGGACCTCGGCGGGCTCCGTGGTGGCCGCGCAGATCGGCAGCGGCAGCACGCTTGACGTGCTGTTCGACCGGCAGATCGCCGAATCATCGGCCGAGATCGATTCCGGGGTCGACGTGGAGGAGATCACCGAGATGTTCCTGGCTGCGTTGGCGGAGCCCTGTGCGGACCCGTCGAACAAGACCCGGCAGCAGATGCAGCGGATCGGGGCTGTGGCGTTGTCGACGAAAACCGTTCCGCCGCCGGTGCGCCTCAAGGTGATCGCCCAGCGCCTGCCGTCGCACCACTGGCCCGATCGGGCGCTGCGGATCACCGCGATCAACGTGGACACCGGCGAATTGGTGGTTTTCGATCGCGAATCCGGCGTCGACCTCGTCGACGCGGTGGCGGCCAGCTGCGCGGTCCCTGGGGCGTGGCCCCCCGTCGCGATCGCGGGCCGGCGCTACATGGACGGCGGGGTCGCCAGCTCGGTCAACCTCGGCGCGGCCGGTGACTGCGACACGGCGGTGGTGCTGGTGCCCTCGGGCGTGGACGCGCCCTCGGCGTTCGGCGACGGGCCGGCCGCGGAGATCTCCGCCTTCACGGGCGCGACGTTCACGGTGTTCGCGGACGCCGACTCGCTGGCGGCCTTCGGGCCCAACCCGTTGGACCCGGCCTGTCGCGTCGCGTCGGCACTGGCCGGACGCGAGCAGGGCCGCCGCGAAGCCCGAGGCGTCGCGCGCTTCCTGGGCGTCTGATCGGGCCGGGACGGTAACGCGCAGTACGGGTTTCAGCTTTCGGGCGGCGGTGGCGTGTTTCTTTCGTTCTCGAAGGCGTCCAGGGCCTCGTCCGCCAGCGCACGGCCGACGGCGATCACCTCGGCCGCCCGGTGGAACTCCAGTCCCCGGCAGACCGAGCGCGGGACCTCGATCAACAGGTCGGGCGGGTAGACCGCCAGCGTATGGCGCGCCAGCGCCGCCTGGGCGATGTCGATCGTCCGGTTCATCACCTCGAAGCTGCCCAGCTTCGGGATCTCGGGTGCGGCGTCGGCCAGTACGTCGGCCGCGTCATCCCCGGCAGCGGGCTCCGCGACGTCCGCACCGTCCGACCAGCTGTCCGCTTCCGCGGGGGAAGCGCCGAATCTGCCCAGGACGGCGCGCGCGGTCGGGCGATCGAGCAGCGACCGGGCCGCGGAGGTGTCGAGCAGCGCGGAGGTGCTGCGCACCATGCGGTTCAACCATTCGGCGGTCACCCCGGCCTCGCCCTCGCGGTTGGCGATCGCCTCGCTGCCGGACAGGCTCACCGCGATGGTCACGTCTGCGTTGATTGCCGACAGCGGGGCCATCGGCAGCGGGTCCAGGATGCCCCCGTCGGCCAACAGCCGCCCGTCGACCTCGTGTGGCGCGATCACGCCTGGTATGGCGATGGAGGCACGGATCGCCGCGTCGATCGGACCGCGCTGGAACCACACCGACTTGCCGGTCAACAAGTCCGTTGCCACCGCGGTGAAGGGGATGGGCAGCTGCTCGATGTCGAGGGGGCCGAGGATGTCGCGCACCGCGTCCAGGATTTTCTCGGCCCGCATCACCCCGGCCGCGCTGATCGAGAAGTCCAGCAGGCGCAGAATGGTGCGCTGCGTCAGGGACTTCGCCCAGTCGGCGAACTCGTCGCGACGACCGGCCGCCTCCAAACCGCCGACCAGCGCGCCCATCGACGAGCCCGCGATCCCCACGATCTCGTAGTCACGGGCGCGCAGCGCGTCGATCACCCCGATGTGGGCGTAGCCGCGGGCCCCGCCGCTGCCCAGCGCCAACGCGACGCGCGTCGGTGACGATCGGCGCGCGATGACTCCGCCAGGTCCGTCCGGCATCTCTTCATTTTGCGCGGCGGAGCGGTATTGCACCGGCCGGGTTGGCACTTTCTCTACCCGTGAGTTCAATCGCGCAGCAGTTCGAAAGCGCTAGCCGCATTCGTCGCCGGCGGCGGCGCGCGCGGCGGTGATCACGGCCGCCTGCCGGGCCGGCGTCAGATCCGCCCAGCGGGCATTCCAGCTGCCCGCGGTGCCCGACGGGGCGGCCTGGACCATCGCCAGATAGGGCTCGAGCAGCGGCTGACCGGTCTTGGGCTGGGCGTCCATCCACAGTTTTGCGGCGTGACAGGCCTGGTAATACTCTTCCTCGGTCGAATTCGCGGGCACGTCGACCCTGGTCGTCACGCCCGCCGGCGACATACCGATGGCGCCCGGCGGCGCCGCAGCGGGGCGGCCCGGTAGGTCCGCCGGCCGCGCAGATGAGGACGCGGGCTTACCGCTCGGGGCGTCAGGCGAGCATCCCGTAGCCGCCAATAATCCGGCCGCCACGAGGAGCGTGCCCCACAGTCGGGGCCGTTGACCGCACCAGCGCACCCTCTCAATCTATGCAACACTGGCGGCCGTGATGGAGCGCTTCGGATTTTGCGAGTGTTGTCGGCCGTAACACGCCGCCGCCTGTCCGATCCTTCTTTGTGGAGCTCCACCATGTCTTTGCCTCTTGCCGCTCCGGCTGCGTTGCGCCCGCGCACCGTTTCGTCCCCATCGTCGGGACCGACCCGCCTGCGGGTTCCCGACCTCCTGCAAGCCACCGACCAGGCCGCCGACGACGTGCTGAGCGGACGCTGCGACCACCTGCTGCCGCCGGGCGGAATACCCGAGTCGCGCCGCTGGTTCACCCGCATCCACGGTGACGAGGAGCTGGACGTCTGGCTAATCAGCTGGGTTCCCGGTCATCACACCGAACTGCACGACCACGGTGGGTCCCTGGGCGCGCTGACGGTCCTGTCCGGGTCGCTCAACGAATTTCGTTGGGACGGCCGGGCCCTGCGGCGTCGCCGGCTCGACGCGGGCGATCAGGCCGGGTTTCCGCTGGGCTGGGTGCATGACGTGGTGTGGGCGCCGCGACCCGTGACGGTGCCGGTCTCGGGCCTGTCGGGCACCGTCCGAGAGCCGGTGACACCTTCGCTCAGCGTGCACGCTTACTCGCCGCCGCTGACCGCGATGTCCTACTACGAGGTCACCGGCCGAAATCGGTTGCGCCGCCAGCGCACCGAACTGACCGACCAACCGGAAGGACCGTGATGAGCCGCATCGATGTCGTGTTGAGATCCGCCCGGCGCCGCTACCGTCGCCTTCCCGCCGCCGAGGTGCCCGATGCGCTGCGGCGCGGGGCGGTGCTCGTCGACATCCGGCCGCAGGCGCAGCGCTTCCGCGAGGGTGCGATCCCCGGCGCGCTGGTGATCGAACGCAACGTGTTGGAGTGGCGCTGCGATCCGACCAGCGAGGCCAAGCTGCCCGAGGCCGTCGGCGACGACGTCGAATGGGTGATCGTGTGCTCGGAGGGCTACACCTCCAGCCTCGCGGCCGCCGCGCTGCTGGACATCGGCCTGCATCGCGCCACCGACGTCATCGGCGGCTATCACGCGCTCGCGGGTGCCGGTGTGCTGGAACAACTTTCCGGCGCCGGCTCGCACGACGCCGGCCCGGGAGTGCTCGCCAGCTCCGGCAACCCCGGTCGCCGCTGGCTCTAGCTACCCGGTGGAGGAGGCATCCGAATGAAGCAGTGGCCGTAGCTTGTTGGTCTTTTCCGGCGTCCAACCCGGCGGTGACAGCACGGCGGCCCAGCCGTCGGCCGCGTCGGCGACGTAGTGGTGGCCATGGCCCTCGGGGACGTCGACCGCGACGGCCATGTCCGCCGTGACCTGCAGGAACGTCACCACCGGGATCCAGCGGGTCTCGGGCAGCACGTCGTAACCCCGCCGCTCCCGCAGCCAGTCCGGTTTGCTGAACAGCAGGTCGGGGGACCACCAGGCGATCGGATCCGAGGCGTGTTGCAGATAGACCACCCGGGGGTGGTCCCATGCGGAATTCGGGCGCCCCAAATCGTTTGGGCGAGCGACAAACCGGACGTTTTTGCCGTCGTTGTAGATGGGCAACCACTCCGGGGAACCGGCGTCCCGCGTCGACGTCAGGTCGGTCCAGATGGTGTTCTGGAATGTCGGTCCGCTGAACAAGGCGCCGTCGGTGCGGGCGAGGACGTTGTTCAGGCTCATGAACGGCGCCTCGCCGCCGAACGATCCCAGACTCTCGCCGAACACGACGAGCTTGGGGCGTTGCGCTTCGGGCATCTGGCGGATCAACCGGTCGACGGCCTCGAACAGTGCCTGCCCGGCGTGGCGGGCGTTCTCCTTGTCCACCAAAAACGACAGCCAGCTCGGTAGGAACGAGTACTGCATGCTGACGATCGCGGTGTTGCCGTTGTACATGTACTCGAGCGCGTCGGCTTCCGCCTCGTTGATCCAGCCGGTGCCGGTGGTGGTCGCGACGGCGACGACGGCGCGTTGCAGCCCGCCGGTGCGCTGCAGCTCGCGCGCCGCCAGCTCGGCGGTCGCCGTGATGCCGTCCGCGGAGTTCAGCCCGGCATAGGCCCGGATCGGCTCGGTTGCCGGAGCGCCGTTAAAGGCGGCCAGCTGGTCAACCCTCGGGCCGGCTTCCACGAAGATGCGACCTTGGTGCCCAAGGGATTCCCACGACACCAGTGACTCGGGACCGCCGGACCGCAACGGCGTCTTCGGCGGCGCAGTGTCAGGATTCATCTCGTTGTTCGCCGAGGCGAAGGTGTTGTTCATGGTCCGCATCGCGGACTTGAGCACGACACCGTTGAGCAAGGTGATGGTGAGCACCAACAGCAGCGCCACCACGATGGTCGCCGACAACCGAAACGGCGCGATGCGGTCGACCTGGCCGACCAGGAACCTGACCAGCCAACGGATGAACTGACCGATTTCGACGAGGGTGAACAGCACCACCAGCGAAAGGCCCGCGGCCACCGGGTAGTCGTACCACTTCAGGTGCTGTACGCCCATGAGGTCGCGCACGTTGTCCTGCCACACGTGGAACCAGATGGCCATCAGCACCATGCCGAGCGCACCGATCGGAATCAGCACCTTCCACGCCCAGCGCGGCGGCGGTGGACTGTGATCCTTGGCGCGCATGTAGCGGACCAGCCACACGGCGAAGACGCCCAGCCCGTAGCCGATGGCGCCGGAGATGCCGCTGACCAGCCCCTGAAACAACGCACCGCGCGGCAGCAGGGACGGCGTCATGGAGAACCAGATGAAGATGAGGCCCACCGTGGTGCCGGTGAAGGTGTAATGCCTTACCCACCAAGGCTTTTTGGGTGACCGCGGCTCGCGAGTCTGCGGCCGGGTATCCGGACGCGCGCCTTCCTCGGTGACGACCGTCGCGTTGCCGCCGGCTTCGGTGTTCGTCGCTGTGCCCGGCTCGGTCATCGCATGCCTACCGGTGGGTGAAGTTGGGCGCGCGCTTCTCGATGAACGCCGTCATGCCCTCGGACTGGTCCTCCGTCGCGAAGGTGGAGTGGAAGAGGCGACGTTCGTAGAGCAGCCCTTCGGACAGCGTGGATTCGAACGCCCGGTTGACGGCCTCCTTGGCCATCCGGGCCGCCGATCGTGACATTTGGGAGATCGTGGTGGCGACGGCCTTGGCCTCGGCCAGCAGATCATCGGCGGGCACCACTCGCGAAACCAGGCCGCTGCGTTCGGCTTCGGCGGCGTCGATGGTGCGCCCGGTCAGAATGAGGTCCATGGCCTTGGCCTTGCCGATGGCGCGGGTGAGGCGCTGGGAGCCGCCCATGCCGGGCAGCACACCGAGTTTGATCTCCGGCTGGCCGAACTTGGCTGTGTCGGCGGCGATCAGCACATCGCACATCATGGCCAGCTCGCAGCCACCGCCGAGCGCGTGCCCCGCCACCGCGGCGATGGTCGGGGTGCGCACGGCCGCCAGTTTGGCCCAGGGGCCAAAGAAGTCGGCGTCGAACGCCTCGGCGTACGTCAGGGCGGCCATCTCTTTGATGTCGGCACCGGCCGCGAACGCCTTGGCCGAACCCGTGATGATGATCGCTCCGATGCCGGGATCGTTGTCGAATTCCGTTGCCGCCCTGGTCACTTCGTTCATCACCTGGGTGTTGAGCGCGTTGAGCGCTTTCGGCCTGTTCAGGGTTATGGTGCCGACGCGCTCGTCACGCTCGACCAGGATGGTTTCGTAATCAGCGTCTGTCATCGCCAATAGCCTTTCTAGAAACTCAAGTCGTCGTCGACCGGGACGAAATACGCCTCGACGTCGGCCCCGGTCACCGCGGCGAGCGTCGCCGGCGACCACTTCGGGTTGCGGTCTTTGTCGATCAGCTGTGCTCGGATGCCCTCGACCAGGTCGTGTGAGCGCAGCGATGCCGACGACACCCGATAGTCCTGAATGAGAACGTCTTTCACCGTCTCGAGTTTGGCGGCGCGCCGGACGGCTTCCAGGGTCACCGACAACGAGATCGGCGATCGCGTGTCGATCAGGTCGGCGGCGTCTTGGGCAGGTCCAGGGCCGGGGCCGCTGTCATGCGCGCGAAGCGCGGCGACGATGTCCTCGACCGTGTCGCCGGCGTAGCACTCGTCGATCCAACCGTGTTGTGCGGCAAGCTCGCTCGGCGGGGACTCAATGGCGTGCGCGGCAAGCGCGCTCTGGACGCCGTCAGCCACGATCGCGCGGGTGAACGCCTCGAGATCGTCGTGCGGCACGTAGTGGTCGGCGAATCCCATGGCGATGGCGTCGGCTCCGGAAAACGGAGCTCCGGTCAGGGCGGCGTGCAGACCCAGCCCACCGGGCGCTCGGGATAGCAGGAACATCCCGCCGACATCGGGAACGAAGCCGATGCCGACTTCGGGCATCGCGATCTTGGAGGTGTCGGTCACCACGCGGATGTTCGCGTGCGCGCTGACGCCGACGCCGCCACCCATCACGATGCCGTCCATCAGCGCCACGTACGGCTTGGAGAAATCGGCGATCTGGGCATTGAGCAGATACTCGTCGCGCCAGAACCGCCGCGCCTCGACCCCGTCCTTACGCGCGCTGTGATAGATGGAGACCACGTCGCCGCCGGCGCACAAGCCGCGCTCGCCGGCGCCGGAGAGCACCACGGTGGATACCGCGTCGTCTCCTGCCCAGCGGGTGAGTATGGCGCTCAGCGCGTCCACCATCCGCTGATTGAGTGAGTTGATCGCCTTGGGGCGGTTGAGCGTGATCAGACCGACGTTGCCGTCGACGCGGGTTAGAACCTCGTCGGATTCCTCGGTCACGCCCTGACCTCCCATCGCCGGTGCACCTTCGAACGAAAAATCTAGATCGTGACGACCGACGCGATACCCCCGGGTAAGGGTTATCTTTAACCCGACGAGAGCGGCCGTGTCATTTAGAAGGCTCCAGGCACCGGAAAATGCCCAGGTCGGCCGGGAACCCGGACGGGACGCTGATCGTTGAGATTGTGTTCGCACAGCTCGAAGCCAATAGAGAGGATCCGACGGTGCGGGAGACAAGCAACCCGGTATTTCGTTCGCTGCCCAAGCAGCGGGGCGGATACGCGCAATTCGGCACAGGCGCGGCCCCAATGCAGGGCTATGGAGGCGACCCCTACGCGGCGCCCTACCAAGCTCCCTACCAGGAGACCAGGGCTTCGCGTCCGCTGACCATCGACGACGTCGTCACCAAGACCGGCATCACGCTGGCCGTGTTGGCGGTGTCCGCTGTGGTCTCCTACTTCCTGGTGGCGTCCAACCTCGCACTGGCGATGCCGCTGACCCTGGTCGGCGCGCTCGGCGGCCTGGGGCTGGTGCTGGTCGCGACCTTCGGCCGCAAGCAGGACAGCCCGGCCATCGTGCTCAGCTACGCCGTCCTCGAGGGGCTCTTCCTGGGCGCCATCTCGTTCGTCTTCGCCAATTTCGCGGTCTCGCACGCCAACGCCGGCGTGCTGATCGGGGAGGCCGTCATGGGCACCTTCGGTGTCTTCTTCGGCATGCTGGTGGTGTACAAGACCGGCGCAATCCGGGTCACCCCGAAGTTCACCCGGATGCTCGTCGCCGCGATGTTCGGCGTGCTGGCCTTGATGCTCGGCAACTTCGTGCTGGCCATGTTCCACGTCGGCGGAGGCACCGGCCTGGGCCTGCGCAGCGGCGGTCCGCTGGCGATCATCTTCTCGCTGGTCTGCATCGGCATCGCGGCGTTCAGTTTCCTGATCGACTTCGACGCGGCCGACCAGATGGTGCGCGCGGGCGCGCCGGAGAAGGCGGCCTGGGGTATCGCCCTCGGCCTGACCGTGACCCTGGTGTGGCTCTACCTCGAGATCCTGCGTCTGCTCAGTTATCTGCAGAACGACTAGTTCTCTTCCACGAAAAGACCGGCACGCCGATTGGCGCGCCGGTCTTTTCGTGTGTGCGACGTCGAGTGTGCGCTGAGGGCGGACCTGCCCGGCGTGTTGCGACCATGGCCGCACACTCGACGACGAGCTCGTACGGTCGGTTAGCTCAGTCGCTCGATGATCATCGCCATGCCCTGCCCGCCGCCGACACACATGGTCTCCAGCCCGAACGTCTTGTCGTGCGTCTGCAGGTTGTTGATCAACGTGGTCGCGATGCGCGCGCCGGTCATGCCGAACGGGTGTCCCAGCGCGATCGCCCCGCCGGAGACGTTCAGCTTGTCCTCGTCCATGCCCAGCTCGCGCGCCGAACCCAGCACCTGGACCGCGAAGGCCTCGTTGATCTCGTAGAGGTCGATGTCGTTGATCGACATCCCCGCCCGCGCCAGCGCCTTCTTGGACGCCTCGATCGGGCCCAGACCCATGATCTCCGGCGAGAGGCCGCTGACGCCGGTGGACACGATTCGGGCCAGCGGCGTCAGGCCGAGTTCCTTGGCCTTGGTGTCGCTGGTGATCACCAGCGCGGCCGCGCCGTCGTTGAGCGGACAGGCGTTGCCCGCGGTGATCGTGCCGTTGGGCCGGAACACCGGCTTGAGCTCGGAGACCTTCTCGTAGGTGGTGCCGGGACGAGGGCCGTCATCGGTGCTCACGGTGGTGCCGTCCGGCAGGGTCACCGGGGTGATCTCGCGCTCGAAGAACCCGCTCTTGATCGCCTCCTCGGCCCGGTTCTGGCTGCGCACCCCCCAGCGGTCCTGGTCTTCGCGGCTGACGCCGGTCAGGATGGCGACGTTCTCGGCGGTCTGCCCCATTGCGATGTAGACGTCGGGCAGGTTGCCGTCGGCGCGGGGGTCGTGCCACTCGTCGGCGCCCGCGGCCGCCGCCGCAGAACGCTCCTGGGCGTCGTCGAACAGCGGGTTCTTGGTGTCGGGCCAGGAGTCGGAGTTGCCCTTGCCGAACCGGGACACGGTCTCCACGCCGGCGGAGATGAAAGCGTCACCCTCGCCGGCCTTGATGGCGTGGAACGCCATCCGGGTGGTCTGCAGCGAGGACGAGCAGTACCGGTTCACGGTGGTGCCGGGCAGGAAGTCGAAGCCGAGCTCGACGGCGACCACGCGCGCCATGTTGAAGCCGGACTCACCGCCCGGCAGGCCGCAGCCCAGGATGAGGTCGTCGATCTGGTGCGGGTTGAGCGCGGGCACCTTGTCCAGCGCGGCGCGCACCATCTGGGTGGCCAGATCGTCGGGCCGCATGGAGACCAGCGACCCCTTCATCGCGCGGCCGATCGGCGAGCGAGCGGCAGAGACAATAACGGCTTCAGGCATGACGGTTCCCTTCAAATCCCTTCCGGATTCCGGCGAGTTCGCTTCACAAACCGTTGACTTGACGCCGACGGGCTAGCACAAATCTAGTCGCTGGCCACCTGCGGGCACGACGACGGGGCGAGTCCCGGCGCCGGGCGCCGCCACAGCCGCGACATCACGCTGGTTCGGGTGTGGCGCTGACCGAGCACCGGCGCGGTCGTCGATGCCGCCAACTCCAGCGGTGGGAGGTCGACCTCCTCGCCCAGCGCCTCACACAGCGCGCGCAGCAGCGCGTCGGCCGCGATCGCGTACGCCGGGGCGGACGGGTGGAAGCCGTCCGGGGAGAACATCACGTGGGGCGTCGACCGGAATTGCGGTGTCATCAACTGCGCCAGGGGCACCGGCATACCGCCGGCGGCCCGCACCGACGCGGCCTGGGCGCGCGCCAGTTGCAGACAACGCTCGTGTGCGATCGACCGAAGGGGTTGGGGGATCGCGGTGATGACACCCAGGTCCGGGCAGGTGCCGGCGATCACCACCGCACCGCGGGCGCGCAACTTGCGCACGGTCAGCCCGAGCCGCTGCGCCGACTGGCTGACGCCGTTGAGGGCCGTCACGTCGTTGGCCCCGACCATGATCACCGCCGCATCCGGCGGCTTCCCGGCCACGAACATCGCATCGACTTGGCCGCACAAGCCTTTCGACGTGGCGCCGACGATTGCCTTGGTGCTCAACCGGATTCGCTTGCCCGTCTGTTCGGCGAGGCCGCGCGCGATCCGCACTCCCGGCACTTCCTCGGCGCTGATGCACCCGTAGCCGGCGGCCGTCGAGTCACCGAAGATCATCAGGCTCAGATCGAACGGCACGCCGCGGTGCCACCGCTCCACCGGGCCGCCGCCGCGGGTGTACACGCCGTCGGCGCGGGGCGGGATGTCCCACGCCTTGGGGATGACGGTGCGCGCGTGCGTCGCCTGGCCGGCCAGCAGGTTGCGCGCGCCCAGATAGGCAGTTCCTGTCGAGGCGAGTGCGCCCGCCGTGGCCAGGGCGATTGCCGAACGACGGGGCACCCGCATGGTCACGCGACCAGTTTAGTTCGGCTTGCATGTTTGCGGGGTCGGCTGACCAACAATGTGATCACGGTGCGAAGCAAATGAGGTAACAAATCAGACTCTTTAAATGTTGTCTTAAGAAGTGGCTGTCAAGCTAAGTTCGCGGGGTTGGCTGAGTGCCTCGGGCAAACGGCTGAACCAGATGCTTAGCTGCCTCGTCACATGCTGTATCGCACTACAAAGGCGTAGGAAGTGTTGAGCATGAGCGCACCCGGCAAGGTATCCGGCTCGCCCCGGAACGCCCTTCGTCCACACGACGTCCTCGCGGCTCGCAGGGCCAGCAGGCCGCGCAAGTTCGCGATGAGCGATGGCACCCCGGTCGAGGTCCTCGAATCCGGACCCAGCGTTGCTGCGCGGGTGGCCAACCTGACGTCGCGGGTGACGGTTAGGCCGGTCCTGTCCGTCGGCAGCCACATTCCCAACTTCCCCTGGCCCTGGGGCCTCATCGACCTGGCGGCCCGGGTGGTGCTCCCGGTGACGGCCACCGTCCGCGAGACGGTGAACTTGCCCAACGCGTCGGCGCAGCTGGTGCGCGCCCCGGGCGTGCTGCCCGCGGATGGCACCCGTCGGGTGGTCGTCTACTTCCACGGTGGTGCGTTCTTGACGTGCGGGGCGAACTCGCACGGCCGGCTGGTCGAAGCGCTGTCGCAGTTTGCTGACGCGCCGATCTTGGTGGTCAATTACCGGCTGCTGCCCAAGCATTCGATCGGGATGGCCCTCGATGACTGCCACGATGGCTACCAGTGGCTGCGGCTGCGCGGATATGAGCCGGATCAGATCGTGCTGGCCGGCGACTCCGCGGGCGGCTACCTCGCACTCGCGCTGGCGCAACGCCTCCAGGAGGAGGGCGAGGAGCCGGCTGCGCTGGTAATGATCTCGCCGCTGCTGCAGCTGGCAAAGGAACACAAGCAGGCCCATCCCAACATCAACACCGACGCGATGTTCTCCGCCCGGGCGTTCGACGCGCTGGCCGAGCTGGTTGCCAGCGCGGCCGAAAAGCACAAAGTCGGGGGGCGGCCCGAGGAGATCTACGAGCCGGTGGAGCACATCAAGCCGGGCCTGCCGCGGACGCTGATCCACGTGTCGGGATCCGAGGTGTTGCTGCACGACGCGCGGCTGGCGGCGAGCCGGTTGGCCGCGGTCGGTGTGCCGGCCGAGGTGCGGGTGTGGCCCGGCCAGATTCACGACTTCCAGCTGGCCGCTCCGATGGTCCCGGAGGCGGTTCGCTCGCTGCGCCAGATCGGCGACTATATCCGCGAGGCCACCGGCTAGCGCAATCTCCGTCAGACGCCAACTCCGAAGCCGTCGTGCACCCCCGGAACCTGCCTGAGACGATGAACGCATGCGGATCGCCCAGCACATCAGCGAGCTCATCGGCGGCACGCCGCTAGTTCGCCTGAATTCCGTGGTTCCCGACGGCGCCGGCACTGTGGCGGCCAAGGTCGAGTACCTCAACCCCGGGGGTAGCTCGAAGGACCGGATCGCGGTGCGGATGATCGACGCCGCCGAAGCGAGCGGCCTACTGAAGCCCGGCGGCACCATCGTCGAACCCACCTCCGGCAACACCGGCGTCGGCCTGGCGCTGGTGGCGCAGCAGCGCGGGTACAAGTGCGTGTTCGTGTGCCCCGACAAGGTCGGCGAGGACAAGCGCAACGTGCTGCTCGCCTACGGCGCGGAAGTGGTCGTCTGCCCGACGGCGGTGCCGCCCGACCATCCGGACAGCTACTACAGCGTCTCCGACAGGCTGACCCGGGAGATCGAGGGCGCCTGGAAGCCCGACCAGTACGCGAACCCGGAAGGCCCGGCCAGCCACTACGCCACCACCGGTCCGGAGATCTGGGCCGACACCGATGGCAAGGTCACCCACTTCGTCGCCGGCATCGGCACCGGCGGCACGATCACCGGTGCGGGCCGCTACCTCAAAGAGGTGTCGGACGGGAAGGTGCGCATCATCGGCGCCGACCCCGAGGGTTCGGTGTACTCGGGCGGGACCGGCCGGCCCTACCTGGTCGAGGGCGTCGGCGAGGACTTCTGGCCGGCCGCGTACGACCGCACGGTGCCCGACGAGATCATCGCGGTGTCCGACTCCGACTCGTTCGACATGACTAGGCGGCTGGCCCGCGAGGAGGCGATGCTCGTCGGGGGGTCGTGCGGGATGGCGGTAGTGGCGGCGCTGAAGGTCGCCGAGGAGGCCGGACCCGATGCGCTCGTCGTGGTGTTGCTGCCCGACGGCGGGCGCGGCTACATGGCGAAGATCTTCAACGACGCCTGGATGTCTTCCTACGGGTTCCTGCGCAGCCGTCTAGACGGCTCGACCGAGCAGGCCTCGGTGGGTGACGTGCTGCGCCGCAAGTCCGGCGAGCTGCCCGACCTGGTGCACACGCATCCGTCCGAGACGGTCCGCGACGCCATCGGCATCCTGCGCGAGTATGGGGTGTCCCAGATGCCCGTGGTCGGCGCCGAGCCGCCGGTGATGGCCGGGGAGGTGGCCGGCAGCGTCTCCGAGCGCGAACTGCTCTCGGCCGTCTTTGAGGGCCGGGCCAAATTGGCCGACGCCGTCTCGCTGCACATGAGCCCGCCGTTGCCGATGATCGGCGCGGGGGAGTTGGTCAGCGCGGCCGGCAAGGCGCTGCGCGACTGGGACGCGTTGATGGTGGTCGAGGAGGGCAAACCGGTCGGTGTGATCACCCGCTATGACCTGCTCGGTTTCCTCTCGGACGGGTCTCGTGGACCGTTAGGCCGTCGGTAGCCGGGGCCCCTTTCGGCCGCGACGCGTGTCTCGCCCGGCCGCTGCGCGCTCAGGTACTGTAATGCGGCCTGGTTCAGCTGGTCCGCAGGGGAAGAGGTGCCCATGACCGATCAACCGCCGGCTGGCGACGCTTATCCGCCACCTCCGCCGTCGCCCGGGTCGTCCGGTGGTCAGGCGGTTCCGCCCCCTCCATCGACTCCCGCGGGTGGCTCCTATCCGCCGCCTCCGCCGCCGCGCGGCGGCTCCTACCCGCCGCCCCCGCCGTCCGCCGGTGGGTACGCGCCACCACCTCCGGGACCGGCGATCCGCACGTTGCCGACGGAGTCCTACACGCCGTGGCTGACCCGGCTCGTGGCGTTCATCATCGACATCCTCCCGTACGCCGTCGTGCACGGTATCGGGACCGGGATCCTGGTCGCCACCCAGCAGACGTCGTGCGTCACCGATGTCACGCAGTACGCCGTCAACCAGTACTGCGCGACGCAGAACTCGACCATCGGCCTGGCCGCGCAGTGGTTGGCGTCGCTGGTGGGGTTGATCTATCTGATTTGGAACTACGGCTACCGCCAGGGCACCACCGGGTCGAGCGTCGGCAAATCGGTGATGAAGTTCAAGGTGGTCAGCGAGGTCACCGGTCAGCCCCTCGGCTTCGGGATGTCCATCGTGCGTTCCCTCGCGCACTTCGTCGACGCCATCATCTGCTTCATCGGTTTCCTTTTCCCGCTGTGGGATTCGAAGCGGCAGACGCTGGCGGACAAGATCATGACGACGGTCTGCCTGCCGCTCGACGGGACCGAGCAACAGCTGAGCTAGTCGTGCGGGCGCGGTAGCCGGCTCGGTCGTCACCTAGGCTGGTCGTCGATGAGCGACGACCACACCGGACATTTCACCGGACTCGCCACCAAAGCGATTCACGCCGGCTACCGGCCGGACCCGGCGACGGGGGCGGTCAACGCCCCGATCTATGCCAGCAGCACGTTCGCCCAAGACGGGGTCGGCGTGCTGCGCGGCGGGTTCGAATATGCACGCACCGGCAACCCGACGCGCGCCGCGCTGGAGGCCTCGCTCGCCGCGGTGGAGGAGGGCAGCTACGGGCGGGCGTTCGGTTCCGGCATGGCCGCCGCCGACTGCGCCCTGCGGGCGATGCTGCGGCCCGGCGATCACGTGATCATCCCCAACGACGCCTACGGCGGCACCTTCCGGCTGATCGACAAGGTGTTCACGCAGTGGAACGTCAGCTACACGCCGGTGGCGCTGTCCGACCTGGACGCCGTCCGCGCCGCGGTCACGCCGCAGACCCGCCTGATCTGGGTGGAGACACCGACCAACCCACTGCTGTCCATTGCCGACATCGCGGCCCTCGCCGAACTGGGCAAACAGTTCTCGCTAAAAGTCTTGGTGGACAACACATTTGCCTCACCCGCGCTTCAGCAGCCGTTGAAGCTGGGCGCCGACGTGGTGCTGCATTCGACCACCAAGTACATCGGTGGACACTCCGACGTGGTGGGCGGGGCGTTGATCACCGACGACGCGGAGCTGGACGCGGCCTTCGCCTTTTTGCAAAACGGCGCGGGCGCGGTGCCCGGCCCGTTCGACGCCTACCTGGCCATGCGTGGCCTGAAGACCCTGGTGCTGCGGATGCAGCGACACAGCGAAAACGCTTCGGCCGTCGCGGATTTCCTCTCCGGCCATCCGGCGGTGAGCACCGTGTTGTACCCCGGTCTGCCCGGCCACCCCGGGCACGAGATCGCCGCTCGGCAGATGCTCGGCTTCGGCGGCATGGTGTCGGTGCGCATGCGGGGCGGCCGGCAAGCCGCGCGGGATCTGTGCGCGCGCACCGAAGTGTTCATCCTGGCCGAGTCGCTCGGCGGCGTTGAGTCGTTGATCGAGCACCCGAGCGCCATGACGCACGCGTCGACGGCCGGTTCGCAACTGGAAGTGCCCGACGACCTGGTGCGGTTGTCGGTCGGCATCGAAGACATCGCCGACCTGCTGGCCGACCTCGGCCAGGCGCTGGACTAACCACCGCGAGCAGACACAAAATCGCACGCCCGAGGCGTGTTTCTGCTCGCGGAGGTGGCGGCGGTTAGGAGTGGTAGGGCTCCGCGCTGACCAGCGTGACCTCGACGGTGTTGCCGTTGGGCACCACGTAGCTGCGGGTCTCGCCGACCTTGGCGTCGATCAGGGCGCCGCCCAGCGGTGAGTTGGGCGAATACACCTCGAGCTTGCCGTCGTTGACGCCCTCCTGGCGGGTGGCGATCAGGAACGTCTCGGTGTCCGACTTGTCGCCGTTGTAGTAGACCTTCACCACCGAACCGGGCAGTGCGACGCCGGACTGCTTGGGCGCTTCGCCGACCTTGGCGTTGTTGAGCAGGTCCTGCAGCTGACGGATGCGGGCCTCTTGCTGGCCCTGCTCTTCGCGGGCGGCGTGATATCCGCCGTTCTCGCGCAGGTCCCCTTCTTCACGGCGGTCATTGATTTCCGCGGCGATAACCGGACGATTGGCGATCAACTGATCGAGCTCCGCCTTCAGCCGGTCATGTGACTCCTGGGTCAACCAGGTCACAGAAGTGTCCGTCATCTCGTCGTGCTCCTCATGTTGTCGTTCCGCGTACCCGCGTAAGCCTGTTTAACCCCGCCGCCGGGAGTATCCGGGTCTGCTCCCCGTGTGCTGCCGATCCGTTCTGCTCACGGCCTTAATGCAGCAATACACGGTCCCATCAGGAACCGTGCATTCACCCATGTTACCACCGCGCAAACAATTGATGACCCGAAATTCGCAGTTCGGCTGTTGTTACGGGGTCACGCCGACCGCAGATAAGCCGGCACGTCGGTGCCGCAGCCGTAGATGTCGGCCATCACCGGCGGTTTGCTGGACTTCACCGTGGTGGTCAGCTGCACCGTGGCCGCATCGGACGGGGGGACCAGCACTTCCCGCCTGCCCGTCTCGCTGCCGTCCTTGGCCCGGACCCGCACGATGCAGTCCACCGGCCGCGACGGATCGGATCGCGTCACGCTGATCGTTACCGACGCCGTCTCGTCGTCGATCACCCGATAGCTGCCCAGCGTGCCCGTCACGGGGCTGGTGCCCAGCCGGTGGTAGCCGACGACGGCGATCACCAGCCCGGCCGCGACCACCAGCACGCCCAGCGCGACGACCAGCCAACGCCGGGGTACGCGGGGGCGTCCGGTGCGCCCGTAGCGGGCCTCCGGGAGTGCAGGGGGAGTTTCGGTCATGCCTGGGTATGCCTGGGTGGTCGGCTGCCGGACACCGGCCGGCAGCATGCAACGATCTGAAGAACTGGAATTATAGGTTTCGCAACCGGCGACCAGCAGACCGACAAGGGGGCACGTGAGCGAACTGCGGTTGATGGCGGTGCACGCCCACCCCGACGACGAGTCCAGCAAGGGCGCGGCCACCCTCGCCCGCTACGCCGACGAGGGCCACCGGGTGTTGGTGGTGACGCTGACCGGCGGTGAGCGCGGCGACATCCTCAATCCGGCGATGGACCTGCCCGAGGTGCACGGCCACATCGCCGAGATCCGACGCGACGAGATGGCGAAGGCCGCCGAGATCCTCGGTGTCGAACACACCTGGCTGGGCTTCGTCGACTCCGGCTTGCCCAAGGGCGACCCACCGCCCCCGCTGCCCGAAGGATGCTTCGCGCTGGTGCCGCTGGAGGAATCGATCGAGTCGCTGGTTCGCGTGGTCCGCGAGTTCCGGCCGCACGTGATCACCACCTACGACGAGAACGGCGGCTACCCGCATCCGGATCACATTCGCTGCCACCAGGTTTCGGTCGGCGCCTTCGAGGCGGCCGGAGATTACCGGCGGTTTCCGGACGCGGGCGAGCCGTGGGTCGTATCGAAGCTCTACTACATCCACGGATTCCTGCGGGCCCGGATGCAGCTGTTGCACGACGAGGCGATCAAACACGGGCATGAACCGCCGTTCGCGAAATGGCTTGAGCACTGGGACGCCGCGCACGACCCGTTCGAGTCCCGGGTCACGACGCGTGTCGAGTGCTCGGCGTATTTCAGCCAACGCGACGACGCGCTGCGGGCGCACACCACGCAAATCGATCCGGACCACGACTTCTTCGCCGCGCCCATCGAATGGCAGCAGCGGCTCTGGCCGACGGAGGAGTTCGAGCTCGCACGCTCGCGGGTGCCGGTCCGTCTGCCCGAGGACGACCTGTTCGCCGGGATCGAGAGGCACTTGTGAACCACCTCATTTTGACAGCGAGTGCGTTGGCCGACGGCGCGCCGCAGCACACCGGGCCGGACTTCGGCAAGGCCAGCCCGATCGGGCTGCTGATCATCGTGGTGCTGCTGATCGCCACGCTGTTGCTGCTGCGCTCGATGAACAAGCAACTCAAGAAGGTGCCCGACTCGTTCGAGCCCAAGCACCCCGAGCCCGACCAGGCCGCCGACGAAGGCACCGACGCGGTCGACCAGGCAGACAACCGCGCCCCGGGCCAGGCCAACGGATCGGAGCGGGCACCGGGACCCGGCGATGAGCCCGGCTGACGCTGCAGCGACGAACACCCTCGGGCTGGCCACCAGCCCGTATCTGCGGCAGCACGCCGATAACCCGGTGCACTGGCAGCAATGGACCCCGCAGGCGCTCGCGGCCGCGGCCGAGCGCGACGTGCCCATCCTGCTCTCCATCGGCTATGCCGCCTGCCACTGGTGTCACGTGATGGCCCATGAATCGTTCGAGGACGACGAGGTGGCCGCCGCGATGAACTCGGGATTCGTCTGCATCAAGGTCGACCGGGAGGAGCGCCCGGACCTCGACGCCGTCTATATGAACGCCACCGTGGCGCTGACCGGACACGGCGGCTGGCCCATGACGTGTTTCCTGACGCCCGACGGCCGGCCCTTTTTCTGCGGCACCTACTACCCGAAAGACAGCTTTCTGCAGCTGCTTTCGGCGGTTTCCGCCACCTGGCACCAGCGCCGCGGCGAGGTGGAGGAGGCGTCCGAGGCCATCGCGGGCGAATTGCGTGCGATGGCTTCCGGGCTGCCCTCCGGCGGCCCTGACATCGCGCCGGCGCTGTGTGACCACGCGGTCGCCGCGGTGCTCGACGATCGGGACGCTGTGCATGGCGGCTTCGGCGGCGCGCCCAAGTTCCCGCCGTCGGCGATTCTCGAGGCCTTGCTGCGCAACCACGAACGCACCGGCTCGACGGCGGCGCTGGAGGCCGTCGCGCACACCGGCAGCGCGATGGCCCGCGGCGGCATCTACGACCAGCTCGCCGGCGGGTTCGCCCGTTATAGCGTCGACAACGCTTGGGTGGTACCGCATTTCGAGAAGATGCTGTACGACAACGCGTTGCTGCTGCGCGCCTACGCGCACTGGGCCCGGCGGACCGGGGATCCGTTGGCGCGCCGGGTCGCCGCCCAGACCGCGCGCTTCCTGCTCGACGACCTGGCCGACGGCGCGGTGTTCACGTCTTCGCTGGACGCCGACACCGACGGCCGCGAGGGCTCGACCTATGTCTGGACGCCCGGGCAGCTCACCGACGTGCTCGGCCCCGACGACGGCCCCTGGGCCGCAAACGCTTTCGCGGTCACCGCGTCCGGCACGTTCGAACACGGAACCTCGGTGCTGCAATTGCCCGCCGATCCCGACGACCCGCAACGCCTCGAACGCGTCCGGGCTGCGCTGCTGGCCGCCCGGCTCAGCCGCACCCAGCCCGGCCGCGACGACAAAGTCGTCACGTCCTGGAACGGTCTGGCGATCACCGCGCTGGCCGAGGCCAGCGTGGCCCTGGACGCGCCTGAATTGGCCGGGGCCGCAAGCGATTGCGCACGCGCACTGCTGGACTCGCATCTGGTCGACGGGCGGTTGCGGCGCGCCAGCCTGGGCGGGGTGGTCGGCGACAGCGCCGCCATCCTCGAGGACCATGCGATGCTCGCCACCGGCCTGCTCGCCCTCTACCAGCTGGACGCCGGCGCCGGCTGGTTGACGGCGGCAACGGATCTGCTCGACACCGCGCTGCGGCACTTCGCCGACCCGCAGCGGCCCGGCCGGTGGTTCGACACCGCCGACGACGCCGAGCGGTTGATGCTTCGGCCCGCCGACCCGCTGGACGGGGCGACGCCGTCGGGCGCATCGTCGATCACCGAGGCGCTGCTCACCGCCGCGCACCTGGTCGACGGCGATCGGGCGGAACGGTATCTGCGGGCGGCGGGCGACGGGCTCAACACGCATTCGGTGCTGCTGGAGCGCGCGCCACGCTCCGCGGGCCACTGGCTGGCCGTGGCTGAGGCCGCGGTGCGCGGACCGCTGCAGATCGCGGTCGCTTGCGAACCGTCGCGGTCGGCGCTGCTGGCCGACGCGCGGCGGCTGGCACCGGGCGGGGCGATCGTCGTGGGCGGCGACAAGGACTCGTCGGCGCTGCTGAGCGGTCGCGACCGGGTGGCCGGCGCCGACGCCGCGTACGTGTGCCGCGGCCGGGTGTGCGACTTGCCGGTCACCACCGCGGAAGACCTCGCACGGGCGCTCGGCGCGCCACGGTAGCGTGAAGTTTCATGCCGAGCGCCCAACACATCACCGACACGGTCCACCGCTACATCGAACTGGTCGCCAAGGGCGGCGCCGATGAGTTGGTCGAGCTGTACGCCGATGACGCCACCGTCGAGGATCCCGTCGGCGGTGAGGTGCACATCGGCCGCCAGGCGATCCACGGCTTCTATTCGGCGGTCAACGATGTGCAGCGCGAATGCGAGCTGGTGACGCTGCGGGTCGCCGGCAACGAGGCGGCTTTCCATTTCCGGCTCACGATCACCGCCGGGGAGCACCGGATGGTGATCGAGCCGATCGACGTGATGGCATTCGATGAGGACGGCAAGGTCGCTCACATGAAGGCGTACTGGTCGCCCGCCGACGTCACGCAGCTGTAGTCGTTCAGTGCATCAGCCACGCGTGGTCGCCGACGTAGAACACCGCGAACCACATGGCGATGTAGTGCAGGACGGCCGCGATCACGGTGAAGGCGTGGAAGAACTCGTGATACCCGAACGTACTGGGCCACGGGTCGGGCCACCGTAGCCCGTAGAAGATGCCGCCGACGCTGTAGAACACCCCGCCGACGGCCAGCAGCACCATCGCCGCCACGCCGGCCTTGTGCAGGATCGTCGGGCAGTACCACACGGCCACCCAGCCCAGCAGTAGGTACAGCGGCACACCCAGCCACCGCGGCGCCGTCGGCCAGCACACCTTCAGCAGGATGCCCGCCACCGCGCCGCCCCACACGATCCACAGCACCTCCACGCCTGTCTGCTGCGGCATGGCCAGGCGCGCGAATGGCGTGTAGCTGCCGGCGATGAACACGAAGATCATCGAATGGTCCAGCCGCTTCATAAGGTTCCGGGCCGCATCGGACGTCCACTGCACCCGGTGATAGGTGGCGCTGACGGCGAACATCGCCACGGTCGCCGCCGCGTAGATCAGCGTCGAATGACCGGCGCGCGGCGAGGAGGCGGCCCACGACACAGAGACCAGCGTCGCGCCGGTGATGATCGCCAGCCACGCGGAGAAGAAGTGGATCCAGCCGCGCATGCGGGGCTTGCTCAGCGCCTGGGCCGCACCCTCGACAAGCTGTTCGACGGTGTTGCCGGGGGTGACGGTCTCGGATTCGCGATCCGAGCGGTCCGAATTGGCAGACGTGCTCGTCTGGCTGCTCATGTCTCCTGTGCCCTCGTCTTGCAGGTCGGGGATTGCCAGTGGCTGCTCATCACTAACATAGTCGGCGTCGGTAACGGCATGGTCTCTCCGCGCTGGTGACATCGCCGAATAGCAGGGCGGAATTTGGCGCAGCTCACAGTAGGCTGAATCTCCGTGGAAATTATCCCGCCGCGTCTCAAAGACCCGCTGTATCGCGTCTACGAGTTGCGGCTGCGGCAGGGCCTGGCCTCCGCCCAACCGCACCTGCCCCGTCACATCGCGGTCCTGTGCGACGGCAACCGGCGATGGGCCCGCGACGCCGGCTATACCGACGTCAGCTACGGCTACCGCATGGGTGCGGCGAAGATCGCCGAGATGCTGCGCTGGTGCCAGGAAGCCGGCATCGAGATGACCACCGTCTACTTGCTGTCCACGGAAAACCTCCAACGCGACCCCGACGAGCTGGCGGGGCTCATCGAGATCATCACCGACGTCGTCGAGGAGATCTGCGCGCCCGCCAACCGGTGGAGCGTGCGCACCGTCGGCGATCTGGAGTTGCTCGGCGAGGAACCGGCCCGGCGGGTGCGCGACGCGGTGGAATCCACACCCGTCGTGGCGACGTTCCACGTCAACGTCGCGGTCGGCTACGGCGGCCGCCGCGAGATCGTCGACGCGGTGCGGGCCTTGCTGAGCAAGGAACTCGCCAACGGTGCGTCCGCCGAGGAGCTCATCGACGCGGTCAGCGTCGACGGCATTTCCGAAAACCTCTACACCTCTGGGCAACCCGATCCCGACCTGGTGATCCGCACGTCGGGGGAGCAACGCCTCTCCGGGTTCCTGCTGTGGCAGAGCGCGTATTCGGAGATGTGGTTCACGGAGGCGCACTGGCCGGCGTTTCGCCGGGTGGATTTTCTGCGTGCGTTGCGTGACTACAGTCAGCGGCACCGCAGGTACGGCAAGTAACGGGTCGGCACGCATCAGACCCCTTCCGATCGCAAGCGCGGCGCGAGCCGGGCGCGGCGGGTCGGAACGCATCAGACTCCTTCCGATCGCAAGCCCGGCGCGAGCCGGGCGCGGCGGGTCGGCACGCATTACCCGTGCCAAACTGGGTGCATGGCTGCGCTGTCGGCGGTGGTTTTCACGCTGAGCGGGTGGCTCGGGCTATACCTGCTCGCTCGCGATCCGCGGAAGCCGGTGCTCGTGTTGGCGGCGATCGGTCTGTGCGGTTTCGCGCTGGTGGTCGCGCTGGATGCCGTGCGGACCGCCAGCCCTGCCTACGCGCACCTGCTCAGTCGCGTTGAGATCTACCTGGTGACCATCCCTGGCGTGGCGTGGTTCGCGGTGCTCGTCGAGCTGGCCCGGCCTAGCGACGGCTCGAGACCGCGCACGCGCGAGTTTCTGCTGGTGGCCGCTGTCGCCGTGCTGAGCCTGTTCGGGGCGATGCTGGCCGGCAGTGTCGAGGGACCACTCCGGACCGGCCACTGGGTGATGTTCGCGGTGATCTCGGTATCCACCTTCGCCGCGATGGCCGTCGCGTTGCGGCAGGCGCGTCGGCCGCGGTCGGCAGTCGGGCTGGCCGTCGTCGCGACGCTGTTCTTCGCGCTCGGCAACGCCATCCTCATCATTCCGCTCGGCCTGGTGCCCAGCTGGGTGGCGCTGGCGTCGACGAGTCTCGACGTCCTCTCGCTCGGGCTCGCCGTCGCGCTGTGGGACGCGTTCGACGAAGGCCAGGCGTTGCGCGCCGACATGCTCCGCTCGTTTGCCGGCTCGGTGGCGGTGGCGGTGTTATTCGGCGGCCAGGCGTTGATCGGCCTGGCGCTGACCCGCCACGACCGCGCCGCGCAGACCGCGCTCACCGTGCTGCTGTTCACCAGTTTGGCGGTCGCGATCGCCGTGCAGGTGCTGGCGGATCCGCTGGCCGGGGTTCTCGATCGGCTGGCATTTTCGAAATCGCCCGCGCTGCGGGAGGATCGGGCGGCGTTGCGCAATACCGGCGCGGCGCTGCCGCTGCGGTCGGTGGATCCGCTCCGCCACGTCGACGACGTCACGTTCGCCAGGCTCACCCGCCGCGCCCTGGGACATTACGGCGACCTGAGCAAGCTGGTCGCCAGCCCGTTGACCGCGCTGCCCGTCATCGACGAGCGCCTCGCCGCCCGGGGCGCGCCCGACCATCCGCTGGAGCGGGCCAACGAACTCAAGGCGGTTCTCGCGGACGCGATCGGGCGGCTCAAGCCGCGTGACGCCGGCGATTTCGGGACCACCGAGCAGTGGCGCCACTACAACTCGCTCTATTTCCCCTACGTCGTCGGCGTGCGTGCGTACGCGCAGAACGCCACCGCCACGGGACTTGATCCCATCGCCCGGCAGGCCTGGCAGTGGTTGGTCACCGAGGTCCCCCAGCGCTCGCTGCACAACTGGCAGAACGCTGCCGCCCGGCTGATCGCGGCCGACCTGCGCGGGCGGGTCCCGGTGGCCAGCGACTAGCGCGATCCTGTGACTGCTGGGGCTGTTGAATGCCAGACTGGCGGTTGTCGAATAACGATTTCGATTGTTGCTCGCATATGGGAATAGCCCGGCGAGCCCACTGGTCTTTTTATCCGTGGCAGTAGTTGGCAGTGCCACGAGTCGATATGGCAGTGCGCCGGCGGCACGCTGAAGTTCGACCCAATCCGCCATCGCGAGGAGTAATCACATGATGTATGCATCTGGCGCGCCAGGTCTGGCAACCCGCCCCCTCTACGACTCGACCGACTCACTGCTGCGTTTCGCCATGCGCGCCGACGCCACGCTGACGGGCCTGTGCGGTTTGGCGATCGCTTTTCTGGCCGACCCGCTTTCGTCGCTGACGGGCCTGACGTCGCTGCAGGAGTACAGCCTCGGCGCGTTCTTCGTGCTCGGCGGCTTGGTTGTCTTCAGCCTCGCGGCGGCGCCGAACCTGCGTCGCGTCGGAATGGGCGTCGTCGTGGCCAACGTCGTGTTCACACTGGGCGCGATCGTGGCCGCCGAAGCGCTGCCGTTGCCCGCGACAGGCATTGCCGCCACCCTGGCGGGTGGCGTGTACACCGCGGCGTTCGCCGGACTGCAGTACTGGGGCGTGCGTCGTCTCGAGACGGCGTAACCGCCACAACGGCTGCTTGGACGCCGCTAAAGCTTGCGCAACCGGAGCCGGTTGATCGAGTGGTCGGCGTCCTTGCGCAGCACCAGGGTGGCCCGGGGCCGGGTCGGCAGGATGTTCTCGACCAGATTGGGCCGGTTGATGGACCGCCAGATCTCGCGCGCCGCGACGATGGCCTTGGTGTCGTTGAGGGCCGAGTAGTGGTGGAAGTGTGACTCCGGGTCGGCGAAGGCGGTGCTGCGCAGCGACAGGAACCGCGACACGTACCACTGCTCGATGTCTTCGATGCGGGCGTCCACATACAGCGAAAAGTCGAACAGGTCCGACACCATCAGGGTCGGACCTGTCTGCAGGACGTTGAGGCCCTCCAGGATCAAGATGTCGGGATGGCGCACGACGTGCTTGGCGCCGGGGATGATGTCGTATTTCAGGTGCGAGTAAACCGGCGCGCACGCGTAGTCGCTGCCGGATTTGACCGACGTCACGAACCGCATCAGCGCCCGGCGGTTGTAGCTCTCCGGAAAACCCTTGCGGTGCATCAGGTTTCGCCGATCGAGTTCGGCGTTCGGGTATAGGAAGCCGTCGGTGGTCACCAGGTCCACCCTGGGGTGGTGGTCCCAGCGGGCCAGCAGGGCCTGCAGCACGCGCGCGGTGGTCGATTTGCCGACCGCGACGCTGCCGGCCACGCCGATCACGAACGGCACCGGCCGGTCGGGGTTCTGTTGCGGCTCACCGAGGAACTCGGCCGTGGCGGCAAACAACCGCTGGCGCGCGGCGACCTGAAGGTGGATCAGCCGAGCCAGCGGCAGGTAAACCTCTTCCACTTCGAGTAGGTCGAGCTGCTCACCAAGACCGCGCAGGCCAACCAATTCCTCTTCAGTGAGGGCCAGCGGCGTCGACATGCGAAGCGCGCGCCATTGCTTTCGGTCGAACTCCACATAGGGGCTCGGCTCGCTAAGCCGCGGCATAGTGCAAGTGTTGCAGGGGCGGACGCGCCCCCGACGGCTGGGCTGGCTAAACCGTCGCTGGATAGACTGGCGCCGTGACTGCTGCACCCGACGCCCGCGCCTCCACGTCCGTCATGTCCGCCGCGCTGGGCGAGGTCGACCCCGAGATCGCCGAGCTGCTCGGCAAAGAGCTGGGCCGTCAGCGCGACACCCTGGAGATGATCGCCTCGGAGAACTTCGTGCCGCGGTCGGTACTGCAGGCCCAGGGCAGCGTGCTGACGAACAAATACGCCGAGGGCCTGCCGGGCAGGCGCTACTACGGCGGCTGCGAGTACGTCGACGTCGTGGAGAACATCGCCCGCGATCGGGCGAAGGCGCTCTTCGGCGCCGACTTCGCCAATGTGCAGCCGCATTCGGGAGCGCAGGCCAACGCCGCCGTGCTGCAGGCGCTGATGACGCCGGGGGAGCGGCTGCTGGGCCTCGACCTCGCCAACGGCGGGCACCTGACGCACGGGATGAAGCTCAACTTCTCCGGCAAGCTCTACGAAACCGGCTTCTACGGTGTGGATCCGACGACGCACCTGGTGGACATGGACGCGGTGCGGGCCAAGGCCCTCGAGTTCCGGCCCAAGGTCATCATCGCCGGCTGGTCGGCCTACCCGCGGATTCTGGACTTCGCGGCGTTCCGCTCGATCGCCGACGAGGTCGACGCCAAGCTGTGGGTGGACATGGCGCACTTCGCGGGCCTGGTCGCCGTGGGACTGCACCCGTCGCCGGTACCGCACGCGGACGTGGTGTCCACGACCGTGCACAAGACGCTCGGCGGCCCGCGTTCCGGCCTGATCCTGGGCAAGCAGGAGTACGCCAAGTCCGTGAACTCCGCGGTGTTCCCCGGCCAGCAGGGCGGACCGCTGATGCACGTCATCGCCGGCAAGGCCGTCGCGCTCAAGATCGCGGGCACTCCCGAGTTCGCCGACCGTCAGCAGCGCACCCTGTCCGGTGCCCGCATCATCGCCGACCGGCTGACGGCCCCCGACGTCACCAAGGCCGGTGTGTCGGTGGTCAGCGGCGGCACCGACGTCCACCTGGTGCTGGTGGACCTGCGCAACTCGCCGCTGGACGGCCAGGCCGCCGAGGACCTGCTCCACGAGATCGGCATCACCGTCAACCGCAACGCGGTCCCCAACGACCCGCGCCCGCCGATGGTGACATCCGGCCTGCGGGTGGGCACGCCCGCGCTGGCGACCCGCGGATTCGGGGACGCGGAGTTCACCGAGGTTGCCGACGTCATCGCCACCGCGTTGGCGGCGGGCAGCGGGGCGGACCTGTCCGCTCTGCGGCAGCGGGTGACGCGCCTGGCCAGGGACTTTCCGCTGTACGAGGGTCTCGAGGAGTGGACGCTGGTCGACCGCTAGGCGCGGCGAAAGGACCGGCGAAAGGACCAAAGTCACCAGTTGGCGCGACACGGGTTAGGTGATTTCACGAACCTGTGTACGCGAGTTACAGTAACCGCATGGCACAGAAACCTGTCGCTAACGCGCTGACCCTGGAACTCGAGCCGGTGTGCGAAGCCAACATGGACCGGCACCTGAACACCGAGGAACTCTGGTTCGCTCACGACTACGTGCCGTTCGACCGGGGCGAGAACTTCGCGTTCCTCGGCGGACGTGACTGGGACCCGTCCGATGCGACGCTGCCCCGGGAGTACACGGACGCCTGCGAGATCCTGCTGCTGCTCAAGGACAACCTCGCCGGGCATCACCGCGAGCTCGTCGAGCACTTCATCCTCGAAGATTGGTGGGGCCGCTGGTTGGGCCGATGGACCGCCGAGGAGCACCTGCACGCCATCGCGCTGCGCGAGTATCTGGTGGTGACCCGCGAGGTCGACCCGACCGCCAACGAGGAGGCGCGGGTCCAGTACGTCATGAAGGGCTACCGCGCCGACACCTACTCGCAAGTGGAGACCCTGGTGTACATGGCGTTCACCGAGCGCACGCACGCCGTGTTCTGCGAGAACCTGGCGGCCAAGCTCGAGGAGCCCATCCTGGCCGGGCTCATCGACCGGATCGCGCGCGACGAGCGCCGCCACGAACTGTTCTTCTCCAACCTGGTCGAGCACTGCCTGTCCTACGCCCGCGACGAGACGATCGCGGCCATCGCGGCCCGGGCGGCCGATCTGCAGGTGCCCGGCGCCGACATCGACTCCTATCGGGACAAGCTGCGCAACGTCGCCGACGCGGGCATCTTCGACCAACAGCAGCTGCGGCAGGCGATCTCGGATCGCATCACCGCATGGGGTGTGGCCGACGAGCCCGCCCTCAAGCAGTTCGTCATCGCCTAGGCGATCTTCGCGCGGCGCCCGTCGTCGGCGCGCCTGCGCTGCTGCAAAGCGGCGACGAGAGTAGCGTCGATCTCGATGGTCAGCGTCATGCTCAGCTGCCAGGGCGGCACCTCCCGTCAACACAACGGAAGGACCGGCCCCGGTCCTGGTGTCGCAGTTCCCGCCGACATGCCTGTGCGGGTCCGCGCGGGCTCATCCCGCTCGAGGAGCGCTACGTGACCGAAATCCGGACCTACGTGATCGACACCTCCGTGCTGCTGTCCGACCCCTGGGCGTGCAGCCGGTTCGCCGAGCACGAGGTGGTGGTTCCGCTGGTGGTGATCAGCGAACTCGAGGCCAAACGGCATCATCACGAGCTGGGTTGGTTCGCCCGTCAGGCGTTGCGCCTGTTCGACGATCTCCGGCTTCTGCATGGCCGGCTTGATCAGCCCATTCCCGTTGGGGCACAAGGCGGTACGCTTCACGTCGAGCTCAACCACACCGACCCCGCGGTGCTACCCGCCGGTTTCCGCAGCGACAACAACGACTGCCGTATTTTGAGCTGCGCCGCCAACCTCGCCGCCGAAGGCAAGCGAGTTACGTTGGTCAGCAAGGATATTCCGCTTCGCGTCAAGGCCGCCGCGGTCGGGCTGGCCGCCGACGAGTATCACGCTCAAGACGTGGTGGCCTCCGGATGGTCGGGGATGCGCGAGGTCGAGACCGCCGCCGAGGACATCGACGCGCTGTTCGCCGAGGGTGAGATCGATCTGACCGAAGCGCGAGACCTGCCCTGCCACACCGGCATTCGACTGCTTGGCGGCAGCTCGCACGCGCTGGGCCGGGTCAATGCGGACAAACGCGTGCAGCTGGTTCGCGGCGATCGCGAGGCATTCGGCCTGCGCGGCCGGTCCGCCGAACAGAGGGTGGCCCTCGACCTGCTGCTCGACGAGTCGGTGGGCATCGTATCGCTGGGCGGAAAAGCCGGCACCGGCAAGTCGGCGCTGGCGTTGTGCGCGGGCCTGGAGGCTGTCCTGGAACGGCGGACCCAGCGCAAGGTGGTGGTCTTCCGGCCGCTCTACGCCGTGGGCGGACAGGAGCTGGGCTACCTGCCCGGCAGCGAGAGCGAGAAGATGGGCCCCTGGGCGCAGGCCGTCTTCGACACGCTCGAGGGACTGGCCAGCCCGGCCGTGCTCGAAGAGGTGCTCTCCCGGGGCATGCTCGAGGTGCTGCCGCTGACCCACATCCGCGGCCGGTCATTGCACGACTCGTTCGTCATCGTCGACGAGGCCCAGTCGCTGGAACGCAACGTCTTGCTGACGGTGCTGTCCCGGCTGGGAGCCGGGTCGCGGGTGGTGCTGACGCACGACATCGCCCAGCGCGACAACCTGCGGGTAGGCCGGCACGACGGGGTCGCCGCGGTGATCGAGAAGCTCAAAGGCCACCCGCTGTTCGCCCACATCACGCTGTTGCGCAGCGAGCGATCGCCGATTGCCGCGCTGGTCACCGAGATGCTCGAGGAGATCGCCGGACCGCAGTGACGGCGCATTTCGCCTGGCCAGCCGTTCGTTAAACTGCGACGGTGCCGAAAAGACCCGACAGCCAAGCCTGGCGCTATTGGCGCACGGTTGTCGGTGTCGTCGCGGCGGTTGCGGTGCTGGTGATCGGGGGTCTGACCGGTCACGTGACGCGCGCCGACAATCTCAGTTGCTCGGTGGTCAAGTGTGTCGCGCTGACGTTCGACGACGGACCCAGCCCATTCGACGGCCGGCTGCTGCAGATCCTGAAGGACAACGACGCGAAGGCCACGTTCTTCGAGATCGGCAACAAGGTGGCCGCGAACCCCGCGGGGGCCAAGCAGGTCGCCGACGCTGGGATGGAGATCGGCAACCACACCTGGGAACACCCCAACATGGTGACGATCCCTCCCGAAGACATCGGCCCCCAGTTTTCCAAGGCCAACGACGCGATCGCCGCCGCCACCGGCCGGACCCCCAACCTGTATCGCCCCGCCGGCGGGCTGTCCAACGATGCCGTGCGCCAGACGGCGGGCCGGTTCGGGCTCGCCGAAATCCTTTGGGATGTCATTCCTTTCGACTGGGCGAACGACTCGAACACGGCGGCGACGCGGTACATGCTGATGACGTACATCAAGCCGGGTTCGGTGGTGTTGTTCCATGACACCTACTCGAGCACCGTCGATTTGGTCTACCAGTTCATCCCGGTGCTCAAGGCCAACGGCTACCGGATGGTGACGGTCAGTGAACTGCTGGGCCCGCGGGCGCCGGGGAGCAGCTATGGCAGCCGCGAGAACGGGCCGCCGGTGAACGAACTCCACGACATCCCGCCCGGTGATATCCCGCCGCTGCCGAGCACGTCCTCGCCCAAGCCGATGCCCAACTTCCCGATCACCGACATCCCGGGCCAGAACTCGGGGGGCCCCAACAACGGTGCCTAGCATCAGCTTGTGGGCCCACACGGCCGCGCGGCTTCGGAATTGCCGGCCGCGAGCGTCGGTGGGGCAACGAAAGTCCGCCCGCCGGTTGGCGATTCAATACGGGGTCGACCTCGCCCTGTCCTACTTTCTGGCCGTCATCGAAGCGGCCGCCATCTTGGTTCCACTGCGGGGCCACACGTCGGTCGGAGCCAACGCCGACTTCGCGAAGGCCAACACCGCGGCGGTGTTGGTGCTCGTGTTGTTGGGCATCGTCGGCGTCGCGGCGGCCGCGATGCTGAGCGCGGCCCCGACGCTGCGCTGGTACGCGGCCGGGGCCGAACCCAACCAGGAGCAGCGCGAGGCCGCGATGAAGCTGCCCGGCCGCCAGTCCGCGATCCTGTTCGGGGCGTGGGCTGTCAGCGGCGGCATTTTCATGTTGCTGAACCTGGACGGCGGGGCGCAGCTGCTGCTGCCCATCGCGCTCGGTGTGCTGCTCGGCGGGCCGGCCGCCGCCGGCACGGCGATGCTGCTCGCGCAGCGCGTCCTGCGCCCCATCATGCGCGCCGCCACGCTCGGCTGCGAGCCGCGGCTGGCAGTGCCCGGCGTGTACGCGCGACTGGTCCTGCTGTGGTTTTTGTGCAGCGCCTTCCCCATCGGGGTGATCGCAACTCTGGTTGTCCTTCGTTCGTACGGGTGGCTGATCGAGAAGTCCGCGTCGCTGGATGTTCCGATCCTCGTGGTGTCCCTGGCCGCATTGGTGCTCGGGCTGCCGACCATGATCTTGACGTCACGGTCCATTTCCGACCCGCTCGGCGAGGTGGTCGACGCCATGGCGGAGGTCGAACACGGCCGCATCGGGACCTACGTCGGGGCGTATGAGCGCTCGCAAATCGGCCGTCTGCAAACGGGTTTCAATCGCATGGTGGCCGGGTTGGCCGAGCGCGACCGGTTGCGCGACCTATTCGGGCGCCACGTCGGGGCGGACGTCGCCCAGCGCGCCATCGACGAGGGTGCATCGCTGTCGGGGGACGTGGTCGAGGCGGCGGTGCTCTACATCGACCTGGTGGGCTCGACGCAGCTGGCGGAAAGCCGTCCCCCGCAAGAGGTCGCCGAAGTCCTCAACGATTTCTTCTGCATCGTCGTCGATGCCGTCGACGAACACCACGGGCTGATCAACAAATTCGCCGGGGATGCCGCGCTTGCCGTCTTCGGGGCACCGTTGGCGACCAGCGAGCCGGCGTCGGCCGCGCTCGCGACCGCCCGCGCCCTGGGCACCCAACTGCGTCGGCTACCGGTCGATTTCGGCATCGGCGTCTCGGCGGGCCGCGTCTTCGCCGGCAACATCGGCGCCGAAAACCGGTACGAGTACACGGTGATCGGCGACGCGGTCAACGAGGCCGCGCGGCTGGCGGACCTCGCCAAGACCGCCGACCGGCGGATCCTGTGCGCGGCGGCGGCCATCGAGCGGGCGGACCAGACCGAGGCAACGCATTGGGCCGAGTGCTATTCCACCGTTCTGCGGGGGCGATCCGAAGCCACCCACGTCTCCGCGCCGGCCTAGTCGGGCCGCGTCAGGACTTCGCGACCTTCAGCGCGGCGATGATCCGCCCGATGATGTCCGCGGAAGCGCTATCACCGATGGGTGTGCTGCCCACGAACACGGTGACCGGTTTGGTGTCGACGGCGATGACGCTGACGGAGTCGCCTTTGACGTTGCGGGTGCGGTCGGCGATCGTGACGTCGCCGTCGGCGCGGGCGGCCTTGGTCCCGTCAACGGTGATCGACGACGTCTTGGTCGGTCCCAAGGTGGGCGACGCGTTCGCGTATCCGGGCCCGTTGGCGATGCACTGCAACAACTTCGACGCCTGGGCGGTGACGTCCATGCTGGAGACGAGGTTGCTGACGCCGACCTCCGCCGTCATCATCCACTGACTGGCCCCGGGCACTTCCTGGGCGACACCCACGGCGCCGATCAGGTTCGGGTTCTGGTCGTCGGAGAACACCGTCCAGTTGGGCGGCACCGCGCTGGCCGGGAACGAGAGCTTGCCGGCGGCGATCGAGTCCGTCCGCGGTATCTCACCGCCGGACACGTTCGGGGTGCAGTCGGTGGCGGTCTGCTGACCCTTCGGTTGGCTGGTCGTGCTGCTGGTCGACGACGGCCCGGCGGCCGGGGACTTGCCGTGGCTGCCGCCGCGCATCACGACCAGGGTGGCCACCAGCGCGATGACGGCCAGGATGACGAGGCCCCCGACGATCAGCCAGGGCAGCTTCGAGCCCGGGCCCCCGGGTGGGGGCCCGGGTGGGTACGCTCCGGGCGGGAACGGCTGTCCCGCTTGCGGATACGCCTGGGGCGGATACTGGTAAGGGCCGGTCGGCGGGTACGGTTGCGGGCCGCCCTGGGGCTGGCCGCCCCAATAGGGTTGCTGCCCATACGGATTTCCGTAAGGCCCCTGGCCGTAGGGGCCGCCGGGAGGAGTCGTCATCGCTGCACCACCCGCCTACTTCGCCGGCTTGACCTTGGCCATCGCCAAGACATCCAGGCGGCGGTCCAGTTCTTCTTCCGAGAGCTTCTCGCCGATCAGGCCGCGGTCGATCACGGTCTGGCGAATCGTCTTGCGTTCCTTGAGGGCCTGCTTGGCCACCGCGGCGGCCTCCTCGTAGCCGATCGCCGAGTTGAGCGGCGTCACGATCGACGGCGACGATTCGGCCAGCTCCCGAAGGTGGTCGACGTTGGCGACCAGGCCGGTGATGCACCGGTCCGCGAACAGCCTCGACACGTTGGTCAGCAGCTTGAACGACTCGAGGATGTTGCGGGCCATCATCGGGATGTAGACGTTCAGTTCGAACGCGCCGGACAAGCCGCCGACGGCCACCGCGGCGTCATTGCCGATCACCTGGGCGGCTACCTGCGTAACTGCTTCCGGCAGAACGGGATTCACCTTGCCCGGCATGATCGAGCTACCCGGCTGCAGGTCCGGCAGCTGGATCTCCGCCAGGCCGGTCAGTGGGCCCGACCCCATCCAGCGGATGTCGTTGGCGATCTTGGTCAGCGACACCGCGATGGTGCGCAGGGCGCCGGAGGCCTCGACCAAACCGTCGCGCGCCGCCTGAGCTTCGAAAGAGTTGGCGGCCGTGCGCAATTCGTTCAGCCCGGTGGACGCGATCAGCGTCTCTACCACCCGGGCTCCGAAGCCGTCGGGGGCGTTGAGGCCGGTGCCGACCGCGGTCCCGCCGATCGCCAGCTCGCCCAGCCGTGGCAGCGTGGCGCGCACCCGCTCGATCCCCGCCTCGATCTGGCGGGCGTAGCCGCTGAATTCCTGGCCGAGGGTCACCGGAACGGCGTCCATCAGATGGGTGCGGCCCGACTTGACCACGGTGTGCCATTCGCGGGCCTTGCTCTCCAGCGCTTCGTGCAACACCTCGAGCGCCGGGATCAGGTGACGCACCGCGGCCTCGGTCGCCGCGATGTGGGTGGCGGTCGGGAAGGTGTCGTTGGACGACTGCGACATGTTCACGTCGTCGTTGGGGTGCACCGTGACACCGTTGGCCGCGGCGATGCTCGCGATCACCTCGTTGGTGTTCATGTTGGAGCTGGTGCCCGACCCGGTCTGGAAGACGTCGATGGGGAACTGGTCGTCGTGTTGGCCGTCGGCGATTTCGGCGGCCGCGGCGATGATGGCGTCCGCCTTCTCCGGTGCCAGCAACCCGAGGTCCTTGTTGACCTGCGCGCACGCGCCCTTCAGCAGGCCCAGGGCGCGGATCTGGGTGCGCTCCAGGCCCCGGCCCGAGATGGGAAAGTTCTCCACGGCGCGCTGGGTTTGTGCGCGCCACAACGCCTTTGCGGGTACCCGGACCTCGCCCATGGTGTCGTGTTCGATGCGGTATTCGGTATCGGTGGCGCTATCGGCCATAGGTAGCAGTCCTCGCTGGTGTCGGTCAGGGCAGGGGATAGGCGGCGGTGCTGTCGCCGGTGAAGTCGATCGCGGAGTACTCGTTGAGCTTCGAGAGCCGGTGATAGGCCTCGATCATTCGGACAGTGCCCGACTTCGACCGCATCACGATCGACTGCGTGGTGCAGCCGCCGGGGTAGTACTGCACGCCGCTGAGCAGGTCGCCGTTGGTGACCCCGGTGGCGCAGAAGAAGACGTTCTCGCCGGACACCAGGTCCTCGGTGGTCAGCACCCGATCGACGTCGTGGCCGGCGTCGATCGCCTTCTGGCGTTCCTCGTCGTCCTTGGGTGCCAGCTGCGCCTGGATGGCGCCGCCCATACACCGGATCGCGGCGGCGGCGATGATCCCCTCGGGCGTGCCGCCGATCCCGGCCAGCATGTCGGTGCCCGAGTGCGGCCGGCAGGCCGAGATGGCGCCGGCGACGTCGCCGTCGGTGATCAGCCGGATGCGGGCACCGGTCAGCCGCACGTCCTCGATCAGCTGGGCGTGCCGGGGCCGGTCCAGGATGCACACGGTCATGTCGCGTACCGACAGCGCTTTCACCTTGGCCACGGCCTTGATGTTCTCGGCGATCGGGGCGGTGATGTCGAGCACGTTGGCGGCCTCGGGCCCGACGGCGATCTTGTTCATGTAGAACACCGCCGACGGGTCGAACATCGCGCCGCGGTCGGCGACCGCCAGGACCGAGATGGCGTTGGGCATGCCCTTGCTCATCAACGTGGTGCCGTCGATCGGATCCACGGCGAAGTCGCACTCCGGGCCGTCGCCGTTGCCGACCTCCTCGCCGTTGTAGAGCATCGGCGCATGGTCCTTCTCGCCCTCGCCGATGACCACCACGCCGCGCATCGACACCGTGTTGACCAGTTCGCGCATCGCGTCGACTGCCGCGCCGTCGCCGCCCTCTTTGTCGCCGCGGCCCACCCAGCGGCCGGCCGCCATGGCGCCGGCCTCGGTCACCCGGACCAGTTCCAGGGCCAGGTTGCGGTCCGGGGCTTCACCACGTGGCCGTCCAGATGGGCGGTTGCCCTCAACTGTCATGGTTGGAGATTGTCCCAGAAGCTGATCGGTCTGCTGGAACTGGGATACTCGGGGGATGACCGAAGAGCCGCCGCTGAATGCCAGCTCGGAGGGCCAGGTAGCCGGCGAGCCGGCCCGCGCGGCCGGACCGGCTGCCAGGCCGGCCAAACCGCGGTTGCTGCAGGACGGCCGCGACATGTTCTGGTCACTGATGCCGCTGGTCATCGGGTGCATTTTGCTGGCCGGTCTGGTGGGGATGTGCTCGTTCCAGCCCGGCAGTCACCAGGGCGCCGTCCCGTCCTACGACGCGCCGGCGGCGCTGCGGGCCGACGCCGCGACGCTCGGCTTCCCCATTCGGCTGCCCAAGCTGCCCGCCGGCTGGCAGGCCAACTCCGGCAGTCGCGGCGGCATCCAGGGCGGGCGCACCGATCCCTCGACCGGTCAACGGGTGAACGCGGCCATCTCGGTCGTCGGCTACATCAGCCCGAGCGGGATGTATCTGAGCCTCACCCAGAGCAACGCCGACGAGGACAAGCTGGTGGGCTCGATCCATTCGTCGGCGTATCCGGGCGGAACGGTCGACGTCGCCGGGACCAACTGGGTGGTCTACAACGGCGCCGGCCAGAGCGGGGCGGACGCCGAGCCGGTGTGGACCACCCGGCTCACCGGCCCGACCGGGGCCACCCAAATCGCGATAACCGGTGCCGGCAACACCGATCAGTTCCGTACGCTGGCGTCGGCGACGCAATCGCAGCCGCCGTTACCCGCGCGCTGAAGGAAGGCCGAGCGTGACTGCACCCCAAGCAGATCTATCCGGATGGTCGGCGGCGCCGTTCAGCGGAGGCGGCTACACCCATGACGTCTACCGCAAGGGCAGCGGCCCGGGGGTGGTGCTGATTCCCGAGATACCCGGGATCCACCCCGGCGTGCTGGCCCTGGGCAATCACCTGGTGGACAACGGCTTCACCGTCGCCATGCCGTCGCTGTTCGGTGAGCCGGGCAAACCCAAGACGGTCGGTTACATCGCCTCCTCGATCAGCCGGGCTTGTGTGGCAAAGGAATTCGCGGCCTTCGCGACGAACAAGCAGCGGCCGGTGTCGATGTTCCTGCGCGCGCTGGCCCGTGACCTCAACGCGTCGACCCCCGGCAAGGGTGTCGGCGTGATCGGCCAATGCTTCACGGGCGGTTTCGCGCTGGCCGTCGCGGTCGACGACGCCGTGCTGGCCCCGGTGCTTTCGCAGCCGTCGGTACCGCTGCCGCTGGGGCGTGCGCGGCGCCGCGATCCCGGCCTGAGCGAATCAGAACTGGCCACCGTGGCCGATCGCTGCGCCAACGACGGCCTATGCGCGATGGGTCTGCGGTTCAGCGAGGACAGCGCCGTGCCGCGCGAACGGTTCGCGGTGCTCAAGGAGCGCCTCGGTGACGCGTTCGAGGTGATCGAGATCGACTCGCGGCCGGGCAATGTGGGCGGTTTCGGCAAGCTGGCGCACTCGGTGTTGACCGACGAGGTCCGCGAAGTCGACGGCCAGCCGGCGTACGAGGCCCGCAAGCGGGTAGTCGAGTTCCTCACCGAGCGCCTTGGTTAGGAAAGTTCCACACGCATGACGACAACGACCAGTGACCGGGTGGTCGAAACCGCCTTCGGCCCCGTCCGCGGCGCCGACGACGGCCGCGTCAGCTCGTGGAAGGGCATCCGGTACGCCGCCCCGCCCGTCGGCGCGCTGCGCTTCCGGGCGCCGCAGCCCCCCGAGCGGTGGAAGAAGGTCGCCGACGCCACCCGCTACGGGCCGGCCTGCCCGCAGCCGGTCTTCCCCAACATGCCGCTCGATTTGGGCGCGCCGCAGGGCGAAGACTGCCTGCGACTGAACGTCTGGGCGTCGTCTGGCACCCAGCCGGGCGACGGAAAGCCCGTGATGGTGTGGCTCCACGGGGGCGCGTACGTCCTGGGGTCGGGCAGTCAGGCGCTCTACGATGGGCGGCGGCTGGCCGGCGACGGCGAGGTCATCGTGGTCACGGTCAACTACCGAGTGGGAGCGCTCGGTTTCATGGACCTGTCGTCGTTTAGCAGTTCGCGGCGGCGGTTCGACTCCAACGTCGGGCTGCGCGACGTGCTGGCCGCACTGGGCTGGGTGCGCGACAACATCGCGGCGTTCGGCGGCGATCCTTGCAACGTCACGCTATTCGGTGAGTCCGCCGGCGCGGGGATCGTGACGACCCTGCTGGCCAGCCCGTCGGCCGGGGGGCTGTTCGCCCGCGCGATCGCCCAGAGTTCACCGGCCACGTCGGTATACGACCGGCGCAGGGCCGAGCGCGTCGCCGAGACCGTCCTCGACAGGCTTGACGTCGACGCGGACCGGTTGCCCGACGTGCCGACCGCGGTGCTGCTTGCCGCTTCCCAAGAGGTCTTCGATGAAGTGCCCGTGCGTAATCCGGGCCTCCTGGCGTTCGTCCCGATCATCGACGGCGAGTTGCTGGACGACTACCCGGTCAAGCGCGTGCAGGAGGGCCGCTCGCTGCCGGTCCCCTTGATCATCGGGACCAACAAGCACGAGGCGGCGCTCTTCCGGCTGATGCGGTCGCGGCTGATGCCGATCACGCCTCGCGCGATCACGTCGATGTTCGACCAGATCGCCGCCGAGCAACCCGACCTGCAATTGCCGACGGACGAGCAGATCGGATTGACGTATTCTCGGTTGCGGCGCAGGGCAAGGAGTTTGAGCATCGCAACCGACGTCGGGTTCCGCATGCCCTCGGTCTGGCTGGCCGAGGGCCACGCCCGCGTGGCACCGGTGTACCTGTACCGGTTCGATTATGCGACCCCACTACTGAAGCTGCTGTTGGTCAATGCCGCTCACGCCACCGAATTGCCCTACGTTTGGGGCAATCTCGGGGCGCCGAAGGATCCCACGCTGAAACTGGGCGGCAGCAAAACCGCCAAGGCGGTCTCCAAGAGAATGCGCACCCGGTGGATCAATTTCGCTGCGCAGTCAAAGCCGGCGGGCCCGGCCGGCGAGCCGGACTGGAGGCCCTACCGGGAGGCCGATCGCGTTTGCCTGGTCATCGACAAGCGCGACACCGTCGCGCACGATGTCGATGCGAACATCCGCGCGGCCTGGGGCAGCGAGATGGTGGGTTTCCGGTAGGTCCGCCAAGGCCGAAGCTACAGCGGCTCCGAGAGCATGAACCGGTGTCCGTCGGGCGATCGCAGACCCATCTCGCGGCGGCCCCAGGGTTCGATCGTCGGGGGCTTGAGAATGTCGGCTCCTTCAGCGAGAGCGCGCCTGTGGTACTCGTCGATGCCCGCGACGGTCAAATACGCGACGTAGCTGTGGTCCCCGAGGTCCGACGCCGGCAACGACTCCGGGCTGCGGCCGAACCTGAACGTCACCGACCCGGCCGAGCAGAATGCCCAATTGCCCGGGTCGGGCTCCGTCACCGTGCAATTCAGTATTCGGGTGAACCACTCCGCCGCACGGTCAAGGTCGTGCACCGCGAGGACGGGATCGGCGCGGAGGAGCGTCATGGGTTCAGTCTGTCGCATTGGTATCCCCGATGTCGCAATGGGGAATCGCCGTGCTACCCCGCGGGCTTAGCCTGCTGCGCCTGGCATTTCATGCGATTGAACATGTCGACGTAATAGGGCAGGCATTCCGCCATCGCCTGTTCGGTGGTGAATGGGGGCTCATAGCCGAGGTCGCGGCGGGCCTTGGCGATCGAGAAGTAATTGTCCAGATACAGTCGCTCCACGGCCAGCGGCTCGAGCAGCGGCGCGGGTATGCCGAAGCGGAAATGCAGCCGCTGCCAACCGGTCATCGCCGCGCGGACGAGGGGGCCGTTGACCCGTACCCGGGGCCAGTTCACGCCGCACGCCTCGACGACCGGCCGCGCGAACTCGAACATGTTGATCGGTTCGTCGTCGTTGATGAAGTACGCCTGACCCGGCGCCGCGCCCCCGGGGACGAGGTGCTGGGCGGCCAGGATGAAACCGTGAATGAGGTTGTGCACGTAGGAGTTATCCAGTCGGGCCGACTTGCGGCCGATCAGCACCTTGACGTGGCCGGCGATCACGCTTTCGAACAGCCTGCGGAACATCGTCTGATCGCCGCGGCCCCAGATTCCGCTGGGCCGAATCGCGCAGGTCAACATTTCGCCAATGCCGTTCTGCGACAGCACGAACCGCTCGGCGACGACCTTCGTCTCGGTATACAGGTCGTTGAACCGGTTGGTGTAGGGCAGCGTCTCGTCCCCGCCGGGGATGTTTTGGCCGCCCATCACGACGCTGTTGGACGAGGTGTAGACGAATCGCTTCACCCCCGCCGCCTGCCCGGCGTGCACCAGGTTCTCGGTGCCGCCGACGTTGACCCCGAAGCTGCGCTGCCGGTATGCGTCCGTCACCGACGCGCCACCCATCAAATCGATGATCGCCGCGGTGTGGAAGATGGTGTCGATGCCGTCCACCGCTTGGGCGCAGATCGCCGTGTCGGTGATGTCGCCCTCGAGCACATCCAGTTGCGGGTGCTGCGCAAGCGGCGACGGCGCGCGGTCGAACGAGCGCACGTGGTGGCCGCGGTCCAGCAGGGTGGTGACCAGATTGGCGCCGACGAACCCGGAGCCGCCGGTGACGAGGACGCGGCCGAGTTCGGTGGTCAGTGATGCATCAGCCATGGGCCGCAGCATAACTGAAACGTGTTCCAATTTCGAAAATGATCATGGTTTGCGTTTCGCAAATTGGCCGAGATCAGGCGTCGTCCGCCTGGCCGGCCGCGAGCGCATCCTCAATCCGCTTGCGGGCGCCAGCTAAGTGTTCCTCGCACATTTTTGCAAGCTCCTCGCCCCTTTCCCACAGTTTCAGCGACGCGTCGAGATCCAGGCCTCCCTGCTCCAGCAGGCGGACGACTTCGATCAGCTCGTCCCGGCACGCTTCGTAGCCGAGGTTACTAATAGGCGTCATTGACTGCTCGTCTTCACCGGCCATCGGTCTGCCCTTCGCTCACCGCGGCGATCGCGCCGTCGGCCACCCGCACCCGTAGCCGGCTGCCGGCGGGCGCGTCGGCGACCGACCGCAGCACCACCGGGGCCCCGGAGTCCGGCACCGCCTGCACCACGGCATAGCCGCGGGCCAGGGTGGCCGCCGGGCCCAGCGTCGCCAGCCGCGCGCTCAGGTGACCGACGCGCTCCGTCTCCGCGGCGGCCAGGCGGGTGACGTCGCGGCGAATCGCCACCCGGGCGCGATGAATCTCCTCGGCGCGCGCCGTCAGGACCGTCAGCGGTTCGGCGAGCACCGGGCGGCTGCGGACCTGGGCCAGCGCGCGTTGTTCGCGAGCCACCCAGTTGCGCAGCGCCTGCGCGCTTCGCCGGCGCAGATCATCGATCAGGCGCTGCTCGGCAGCGGTGTCGGGCACGACCTTCTTGGCCGCGTCGGTCGGGGTGGCGGCGCGCAGGTCGGCAACCAGGTCGCACAGCGGATTGTCGGGTTCGTGACCGACCGCGCTGATGACCGGGGTTCGGCACGCCGCGATGGCGCGGCACAGCGTCTCGTCGGAGAACGGCAACAGGTCCTCGACGCTACCGCCGCCGCGGGCCACCACGATGACGTCGACCTCGACGTGGCGGTCGAGTTCGTATAGCGCCTCGACGATCTGCGCCACCGCATTGGGTCCCTGGACCGCGGTGTTTCGCACGGCGAAACGCGCCCCGGGCCAGCGTCCGGTGGCCACCGTCGTCACGTCGCGTTCGGCGGCGCTGGCCCGGCCGGTGATCAGGCCGATCATGTTGGGCAGGAAGGGGATTGGTCGCTTGAGCCGGGGGTCGAAGAGCCCTTCGGCGTCCAGCAGCCGGCGCAGCCGATCGATCCGTGCCAGCAGCTCGCCCACCCCGACGGCGCGAATCTCGCTGAGCCGCAGCGAGAACGTGCCCCGACCGGTGTAGAACGACGGCTTCCCGCACACCACCACCTGCGTGCCCTCGGTCAGTTTCACCGGCGCGTTGGCCACCAAGTCGCGTGAACAGGTCACGGTCAGCGACATGTCGGCAGCCGGATCGCGCAGCACCATGAACACCGTCTTGGAGTCGGCCCGCGCGCTGATCTGGGCCAGCTGGCCCTCAACCCATACCGTGCCGAGCTTGTCGATCCAGCCGGCGACCCGAATTGCCACCGCGCGCACCGGAAATGGGTTCTCGGCGGAGTTCGGTTCGGATTGTGCGGCCGGGGTCACTTCGCGTTCGCGCGGGTGATCCTGTTGGCGAGCAGCGTCTGAAAAGGCGCGCGGCCCTTGGTGGCCTGCTCGTATGCCAGCAGGGCTTCGAGTTCGTCGACGCTCAGCGATTGCAGACGGGCCCGCAGCTGCGCCAGCGTCAGCGCCGCGTAGTCCAGCTCGGTCACCACCGACGGTTGCGGAACCGCCGGCGCGTCCGCGGATTTCCTGCCCTGCTTCAACGGGGCGGCATCGGACGCGGCGTCGGCGAGCGAGTACAACGCGAACCTCCCCTCGGTTCGCCGATCGCCCTCGCCGATACCGTCGTCGGCGGGGCCGGGCGCTTCGACCGCTTCGGGCAGGTCCTCGTCGAACGTTGCCCATTCCGGCTGCTCATCCTTTGGCGGAAAGATGTTCTCCAGGGTGCTGTCACCCTTGATCGCCAGTTCGGCGAGGTTCTGCTGAAATCGCATCACAAGGTGCGCCGCCTGACTGGCTAATGTCATGGGGTACATCAGGATGGTTTTCGGCAGCTTCATGGTCTCCTCGACGGCGACTGTCGCCGCGCCGACCAGTAGCCGAACTCCATACGGTGCAGTAGCCATGGGTCCAAGATTGCCTTAAGCGACCGCTAACTCCAAGCCCGCCGGCGCGAGCTGGCAAGCCCGTGTCCGCAGAACGTACCCTGGGTGTCATGCCGCCGACTGTCGACATGGGAATTCCCGGCGCGTCCAGCTCGGTAGCCAGCGATCCAGCCCGCAAGCGAGTGCTTCTGGCCGAGCCGCGTGGTTACTGCGCGGGCGTGGATAGAGCCGTCGAGACCGTCGAACGCGCGCTGGAAAAGCACGGCGCGCCGGTGTACGTGCGTCACGAGATCGTGCACAACCGGCACGTGGTCACCACCTTGGAAAAGGCCGGTGCGGTGTTCGTCGAGGAGACCGACGAGGTCCCCGAGGGTTCCATCGTGGTGTTCTCCGCGCACGGGGTCGCGCCCACCGTGCACGCCGCGGCCGCCGCACGCAACCTGCACACCATCGACGCCACCTGCCCGCTGGTGACCAAGGTGCACAACGAGGCCAGGCGGTTCGCGCGCAACGACTACGACATCCTCCTCATCGGCCACGAGGGCCACGAGGAGGTCATCGGGACCGCGGGCGAGGCGCCCGACCATGTGCAGCTGGTCGACGGAGTCGCCGCCGTGGACAACGTGACGGTCCGGGACGAGAACAAGCTGGTGTGGCTGTCGCAGACCACGCTGTCGGTCGACGAAACCATGGAGATCGTCGACCGGCTGCGCCAGCGCTTCCCGAAGCTGCAGGATCCGCCCAGCGACGACATCTGCTACGCGACGCAGAACCGGCAGGTCGCCGTCAAGGCGATGGCCCCCGAGTGCCAGCTGGTGATCGTCGTCGGTTCGCGGAACTCCTCGAACTCGGTGCGGCTGGTCGAGGTGGCGCTGGGCGGCGGGGCCGCGGCCGCCCACTTGGTCGACTGGGCCGACGATATCCAGCCGGCATGGCTGGAAGGGGTGACCACTGTGGGCGTGACGTCCGGCGCGTCCGTCCCCGAGGTATTGGTGCGCGGTGTGCTGGAGCGGCTCGCCGACTACGGCTACGACGTGGTGCAACCGGTCAGCACGGCACAGGAAACCCTGGTGTTCGCGCTGCCGCGCGAGATCCGGTCACTGCTCTGACACATCGGGCGCCGGCCGGTGCTCAGCCGTCGTATTCCCATTCCGTCGGGGGTCGCTGAGGCCGGCCATACGTCCGTGAGCGGTTCCGCCGCTCGGGCGCGGCCTCGTCTGGTGCACCGGCCCCCCGGTAGCGCGCCTGCGAGATGGGGTGATGCGTCCCGTTGTTGCCGTTCGGCGCGGGGCGGCGTCGCCTCGGCTCGTAGGGGGACTCGTAGCTGTCGTAGCGGCCGAAACGCTCCGAGGACCCGGGCGGGTCAAACGGGTCCCCGTACCGATCCGAGCCTTCGAAACGCGACCTCGGCTGCTCGTACGGCCGCTCGTAGGGGCTGCGGCGGCTGCGGGGCTCCCGACGGCCTTCCCGGGACTGACCGCGCGCATCGGGATCGGCATCCGGCCTCGGGCGGCGGCGTGGCCGGCGGGGCGGTTCCGCGGCGTCGTAGTCCCGGGCGGTCGTCGAACCTCTCCGGGGCGAGCGCCGCTCGCCGGGTTCGCCTGCGTCGTCGAGCGGTTCCCGGGTACGGCGGGAACGGGTTCGGGTGGAGCGGGTGGGGCTCCGATCACTGCGCGCCGTCCGGCGGGCCCGCGACGCGGAACCGGCCCCGCGGGTGCGCCGCGCCTTGGCCGAGATTGCCTCGTCGCCGTCGTCCTCATCGGATTCCGGGCGCACGATCGCGCGCAGTTTGGCGACAATGCCGCTAACGACGGACTTGGCGTCGGTGGGCTCCGCGTCGTCGGAGCTCTTCGGCGTCGCGGTCGTCCCGTGCGACATCCCGAAGTACCATCTGGCCAGCCCGATCAGCAGCACCACGCCGGCGGTTCCCAGCATCAGCGGGAAGCGCTCGATGAGTGGATAGCCGCAGTTGATCAACAGGTCTTTGAGGTGGCCGACCTTGGCGTCGTGGAACAACCAGTAGGCGCCGGGTACCGCGCAGAAAAGTATCAGCGGAGGCTGGATCATCGCGGTGAAAAGCCCGTCCTGGCGCACTGCCAGCACCGCGGCCACGCAACCGGCTATATAGAAGCCGGCGAAGACATGCGTCAGCTCCTTCTGGCCGGCGTCGATTCCGTAACCGATGGCGGTGGCGGTGACGGCGAGAAGCAGAGCGGCGTACCACGGCACACCTGGGATATCTGGGTGGATCGAGCGGTGGGAGGCCTCCACCGTCGATTTTGCCCGCTGTCCTGACACATGTAGACCGTACCGGCAATGGGCCGAAAGCCCCGTAAATACCTCGTAGGGATCCCGGGCGTGCCATGCCGATCGCGCACGAATGGTCCACAGCGGCCGGTGCCCCCGGCGACCCCTAGACTTGGGTCCCTGTGAGCCTGAGCCTGGGAATCGTCGGTCTGCCCAACGTCGGTAAGTCGACGCTGTTCAACGCGCTGACCCGCAACAACGTACTGGCGGCCAACTATCCGTTCGCGACGATCGAACCGAACGAGGGCGTCGTTCCGCTGCCCGATCCGCGCCTGGACAGGCTGGCCGAGTTGTTCGCGTCCCAGCGCGTCGTGCCGGCGCCGGTGACATTCGTCGACATCGCCGGCCTGGTCAAGGGCGCGTCCGAGGGGGCGGGGCTGGGCAACAAGTTCCTGGCCCACGTCCGCGAATGTGACGCCATCTGCCAGGTGGTCCGGGTGTTCTCCGATGACGATGTGACCCATGTGGCCGGTGAGGTGGATCCCCGATCGGACATCGAGGTGGTTGAGACGGAGTTGATCCTGGCCGACCTGCAGACCCTGGAACGCGCTCTGCCGAGGCTGGAGAAGGAGGCCCGCACCAATAAGGAGCGCAGGCCGGTGTACGACGCGGCGGCCGCGGCCCAGGAGACGCTCGACGGCGGAAGGACCCTGTTCGGCGCCGGGGTGGATGCGTCCTTGCTGCGAGAGCTGAACCTGTTGACCACCAAGCCGTTTCTGTATGTCTTCAATGCCGACGAGGCCGTGCTGACCGATGCGGCGCGGACCGCCGAGCTGCGTGAGCTGGTGGCGCCCGCCGACGCGGTGTTCCTGGACGCGGCCATCGAAGCGGAGCTGAACGAGCTCGACGACGAGTCGGCCGCCGAACTGCTGGAGTCGATCGGGCAGAGCGAACGCGGCCTCGATGCACTGGCCCGCGCTGGTTTCCACACCCTCAAGCTGCAGACATTTCTCACGGCCGGCCCAAAAGAGGCGCGCGCGTGGGTGATTCACCAAGGCGACACCGCGCCGAAGGCCGCCGGGGTGATCCACACCGATTTCGAAAAGGGCTTCATCAAGGCCGAGATCGTGTCATTCGACGACCTGATCGCCGCCGGTTCCATGGCCGCGGCCAAGGCGGCGGGCAAGGTCAGGATGGAAGGCAAGGACTACGTCATGGCCGACGGCGATGTGGTGGAGTTCCGCTTCAACGTCTAGTCGAGTTCCGTGGGCCGAATGTTAACGCGCTGTATGTAGGGAAATCAGCGGGTTGGCGGGACCTTGGTTAGTTCCCAGACTCGAACAGCCGACCCATTTGGTGAACTACGTGCCTAGTCCAACCGCTCTCGTCAACAAACGCGCGTAGCCGCTCTTCACATCCATCGGCTAGGGACTCTCGGTGGGATGTCCAGGCTACGAAGTCGCGGACGATCATGGCATGGGTATCCGATTCCATAGGGGTGTAGTCAAGGCTGCTACCACCCGGCGAAGTCCAACCGAGCTGGGCTACTGACGTCACGGTTGACAACAACGCCGCACCTATCAATGCCAGGTCTCCGTATGTCACATCGGTCAGCTCTGATACTCGGTCGCGAAGAGTAGGGAGTGACTCGTTTGGCTGATTCATACCCGAAGTGTGCGCTGGCGATAGCTTGGGCGCCGTCAGCAGTGTCGATCACATGGGGAGACCTGACCGAGCACGTCATGGCGCAGACGTCGATGACGTGACTCGGTGGAGTTCTGCTTCAACGTCTAGAAACATGGGCGTTATGGGACGAACTGACACCGCCTCGTTGGTGATTGCCGCTCCGCTGAGTCGGGTGTACGCCGCGCTGGTGGCGCCGCAGGCGCTCGTCGAATGGCTTCCGCCGCAAGGTATGTCCGGAGAGTTCGAACATTTCGACGCCCGCCCCGGCGGGTCCTACCGGATGAGGTTGACCTACGCCGAGCCGCCGGAGTCGGGTGGCAAGTCAAGCGGCGACTCCGATGTCGTAGATGCTCGGTTCGTCGAGATCACGCCCGACGAGCGGGTCGTGCAGGCCGTCGACTTCGAATCCGATGACCCCTCGTTCGCGGGAACGATGACCATGACCTGGGCGGTGACCGCGCTGAGTGCCGGCAGCACCCGAGTCGACATCCGGGCCGATGACGTTCCGCCGGGCATTTCCGCGGACGACCATATCGAGGGTCTTCGATCGTCGTTGGCCAATCTCGCGGCCTACCTCGCGGGGAGTCGGGCCGATCGAGATTGACGGCGACGTCGAAACAGGAGAAGAGGCTTCATTGTGAGCGCCGCAGGTACTACATTGCGTAGTAAGCGGTCTTGAGGGGGCACGATGCGATGGCGTGGCGTCTGTCACATTGAATTTGCGGTGTTGGACTACGACGACTCGATCACGTTCTACGACTCGCTGTTCGGCTGGCTCGGCTACAGCAGCTTCTCGTCGCTGAACATGGAGTACCAGTCGACGTATTACATGACGCGGCACGTCAACCCGCACAGCTACATCGGTATTCAGCCCGCGCGTACCGGAGCGAAGCTGGCACACCGCGACCAGGCGGTCGGAATCAACCACATCGCTCTGTGGGCGCGGAGCAGGGGAGAGGTCGACCGCTTCCATCGTGAATTCTTGATCGGGCGGGATATTCCCGTCACTGACGAGCCGAAGGAGTACCCCCAGTACTGGCCCGGCTACTACGCGGTGTTCTTCGACGACCCGATCAACGGGATCCACTGGGAGTTGGCGTGGGTACCGAAAGTTCCTACTCCACGCCAACTTTGGTCGTTCTATCGCACGATTCACGCTTTCGCCAGGAGTCGGCCAGACCTGGCGAACACCGTGCCAGGCGTCGTCTCGCAGGCGAGGAGAATCCTGCCGGCCCGATAACTCCGCCTGGCTTGGTGGAATCCGGCTGCCAGCAACGTCTGGCCAACCAAGAAGTAGGCAGCGGCCAGAGGTCGTCAAGGCATCCGGACAGTTTGATCGGCACCGAAAGGACCGTGCTGTTGCCACCCCCGTCTGAAGGACACTGCCCTGGAATCGCTTGACCGTAATTGACAACCTAGATTGCGCAATCTAGGTTGTCAATTGTGGGACGTTCCGTTGATGTCGACAAGTTGGCCGCCGTTTTTTACCAAGCGAATTCGCTTTTTTCGCGGCGCGCCAAGCAGTTGCAGCTGCCGGGTGAGCTGACGATGCCCGAGCGGGTGGTGCTGGCGAAACTGGATCGCGGCGGTCCGTCGTCGGCGGCGCAACTGGCCCGCATGCAACAGATCAGCCCGCAGGCGATGAGGGTGACTCTCGGATCGTTGGAGTCTCAGGGCTTGGTTCAGCGCACCACCGATCCCGAAGATGGTCGGCGGCAGGTGATGTCGTTGACGCCCGAAGGAATCGACGTTGTGCGACATGACCGCGACGCGCGGGCGCGTCGTTTCGCTGAGGTCCTCATCGAGGAGTTCAGCTCCACTGAGTTGGAGATCCTGGCGCAGGCGGCACCGCTCATCGAACGGTTAGGTGGGTGTTTTTGATGCGACAGGCTCAGGCGCCTCGTGATCTCGATGCCGGGCCGGCCTTCGGGTGGCGTTTCAGCACGCCGCTCTATGTGGCCGCCACGCTGAATCCCATCAGCACCTCGGTGATCGCGACCGCAATCGTGCCGATCGCGGACGCCGTGGGTGTGTCGGTGGGCGGCAGCGCGATATTGATTTCGGCGCTGTATCTCGCCACGTCGATCGGTCAGCCAACTGCGGGCAAGCTTGCCGAGGTATTCGGGGCACGCCGCATTCTGGTGGCCGGAATGGTGTTGGTCATTCTCGGTGGCGTCGTAGGCGGTGCCGGAACGAACTTGGCCATGCTGGTGGTCGCAAGGGTGCTCATTGGTGCGGGAACCTCGAGCGCGTATCCCTCGGCGATGCTTCTCATTCGGCGACGCGCCACGCAGGCTGGCTTGGACGCGCCGCCCGGCCGCGTTCTGGGTGGATTGGTGATTGCGGGGACGGTGACCGCGGCGGCCGGACTTCCGCTCGGCGGCGTGCTGGTCGATACCTGGGGGTGGCGCGCGACTTTCTTGATCAACGTCCCGGTCGGGTTGGTCGCTTTGGCCATGGCACTGCTCTGGATCCCTGCGGACCCGAAAACGGCAGAGCACCGGACGTTTTGGCGGACACTGATCGAACTCGATGTGGTGGGTATGGCTGGGTTTGCCGGCTCTTTGGCGGCAGTGCTGGTCTTTTTGCTGTCGTTACCGCATCCGGTGTGGATCGGCCTGGTTCTCGCCGTTGTGCTCGGAACCATTTGGGTCGGTTGGGAACTGCGGGCGCGCAGTCCTTTCATCGACGTACGCCTGCTGAAGACCAATACCGCGTTGACTCGTACATACCTGCGCTACGCATTGACGACGTTGTGCATGTACACCGTTCTCTATGGTGTCACCCAGTGGCTGCAAGCCAGCCGCGCGCTCTCAGCGAGGACCGCCGGTCTACTTATGCTCCCGCTGACCGCGGTGGGTGCACTGCTGGCTCAGCCGATCTCTGCCCGCAACTTGCTGCGGGCACCATTGATCGCCGCGGGTGTGTCATGCCTGGCCGGATCGATCGGTGTGCTGCTGGTCAACACCCACAGCCCAGATTTGTGGATCCTGTTGATCACCCTTGTCTTCGGGGTCACCTTGGCCACGACGGCAAGTGCGAACCAGACCGCGGTCTACACCCAAGCTGGGCAACAGCAGATCGCCACTGCGTCAGGCTTGCTGCGATCCTTCGGCTACATCGGGTCGATCGCATCCTCGGCGATCATTTCGGTGGTGTTCCACGGCGCCGTCAATGATCATGGGCTACACCTGATCGCCTGGATCATGATCGGTGTCAGCATCATTGGCGTCATCGCGTTGGCCACCGATCCGATCACTCGTTCAGGCAGCCTACCCGGAATCCTTCGGCGGCAGAAACAATTTCGATGACTGCAGTGCGGAGTCTTCAAGGCTTTCAATGCCGCCAGTACCTCTGACACGAAAGGTGACCACTATGCGAGTCCTTAGCATCGCGCTTGCCGTTCTCGGTCTGATCCAGATCGCCAACGGGGCTGTATCTCTGGTCGCTCCCTCTGTCGTGGCCGAGATGTACGGGGCGCCGGCGGGCTCGCCCGGGGTGCACTTCCTTCTGGCTACGGCCGGTGCCCGCTTCATCGGTTATGGGATCGGAATGGTTGCCGCGGCATGGGCGCCTCGGCGTCACCAACTGTGGATCATCACGATGTTGGGTATTCAGGTGGTCGACTTCGTCGCGATCATGGTGTTCATAGCTGACGGCACCTTCCCGGTAAGTCGATTCGGGCCGACCGTTGCCTTACCTCTGGTGTGGGTGGTGGTCCTCGGGTGGGTGAGCATGCGTAATCGCAGGCCGTCGTCAGCGTCCGAACAGGAAAGTACTCAGTACCAACCGAATTGAGAGCAATGACAAACCACCCAAAGCTCGATCCGAGCGCTACCGCGCTACTGGTGATGGACTACCAGGTCGGGCTGCTGCGGCGAATACGCGACGTATCAACGTTGCTCGATCGGGTCAACGCCGCCGTCGCCGAAGTCGACGCTCGCGGCGGCCACATCGGCTGGGTCCGAATGGGCCTCGACGACAACGACTTCGCCGCAATCCCATCCACCAGCGCCATGGCGCACGTGGCAGACGCCAAACTCCGTGCCACCCTGCACGCCCAAGCCGCGGACAGTCAGATTCATGAACGCCTCAGCCCGCAGCCGCACGACATCACCGTCCGCAAGACCCGGGTGGGGGCGTTCACCACCACCGACCTCGACCGTCAACTCCATGACCTTGCGGTCACAACAGTCATCCTCGGCGGAATCAGCACCGCCGGCGTCGTGCTGAGCACCATGCGCGAAGCACTCGATCGCGACTATCGGATCATCGTCCTCAACGACGCGAGCGCCGATCCCGATCGCGGGACCCATGACTTCCTGATCAGCAAGATATTTCCGAGGCACGCGTCGGTCATCAATGTCGACAGTTTGTCGAGGCTATGGACACAACAGCGCGTGATCTGAACGGGTGAAGCAGCGCGGGCGGAGTGGGGTGCGAGCTCGGCATGGTGCGTTTCTTGCCCGGATTACGTTCGGTCTAGGACAAATAGGGCGAAAGGGGTGCCGTCAGGATCGCCACGGCTGCCGAATCGGGGCGGCACGATAGCTCAGTGCATCCATCGCTTGGGCCAGGCGCGGGTAGATGACCGCGGGGCCGAGCCAGCGGGCAATGAACCTGCGCAACGCGACGCCGTCTCGGTGCGGCTGCCCCGGGTCGACAAGGATCGAATGCAAAGTGCGTAGGCCCATTTCGGCCAGCTCGTCGAGCGCGGCTTCGTCGAAGCCGTACATTTCCCAGTCAACGTCGAGGCGATGCAGCATCGAGCGGGAGAACGCACGAGCCGTGTCGGAGGTCAGGGAAACCGTCTGACCTTCTGGTGCTCCATTTCCCAACAGACGATCGATTTGGCGTTCTCCGGCAAGGCTTTCGACGGCGAATGCGACACCTTCGACGAGCGCCGCGGCGGGTTCTGTGAGTCCGCTGATGTGCTCGGCGAGCTGGTCGAGGAAGCCGTGGGCCGAGCGCATTGCGCTGGCGACCATGAGAGCCTCGGTTCCCGGGAAATAGCGATAGACCGTCTGCCTGGTGACGCCCAAGGTGCGCGCCACGTCGGTGAGCCGCATCGAGGATCCCTGTTCGGCGATGATGTCGTCGGCCGCGTCGAGGATCCTGTCGATGGCCTCTTCATCAGTCGCTGGGGCGTTGCCCGCCCATCCGTGGCTACGCATGGTTGAACTCTAGGGGCAGGCTGGTGGCCGCGTGAGCACTGGATGCGTTGGGGCGAAACGTGTTAACCGTCATCGACCGTCCGAGCCCGTTACGGCTCCGACGGAGTACCAACGCGCGGCGCTCTTCGGTTCCTCCGCGTAGCGTTGTATCCATTTGCTGGCGAATTCGGGAATGATCTCGTGTTCAGGGTTATGCCGCGGACCCTGCGAGCGGATCAGACCGGCGATCATGGCGAGGACTTCCCCCCTGGGCACTCCGGCGTAGGTCGACTGACCCGGTTGAGTGAGCTCATGCGCGGCTCGCAGCGCGGCCCGAACTGCCCTCGCAGAGAGCCCATTTGGTAATAGCTGACCGAGTTCGCCGCCGTCCTCCTTCGGTACATGCTGCTGAAAGCCGCGGGAGATGATCCCCAGAATTTCATTCATATGCGCGAGCACGCCGACTATCGTCTTTGCGCGATACAGATAGCTGTCGTGCACGGCGTTGTAGACGATGAGCGCGGAACTGCGATGCTCGATTTCCTCGACAAAGTGCCAGAGGAACAGCGACGCTACCCGCTCATCCCCGGCCCGAAACAGCTTGTCCTCGTGGTCGAGGAAGACCTTGAAGTACGGCGTGAACGTGGCTTCGACAACTGCGGGATAAGCGAGGCGCCAGGCGAGCGGCTTGGTGGCGGTGAGACGGTCGTAGGAGGCTACGACCTCGTCCATCGTTTCCTGCAAACCGGGCCAACGTCGGATTAGCGCACGGATATGGCTTTGGTGAGCGGCAGAGTGCTGTGCCTCCTGACGCAAGTAGGACTCTGCCTCCTCGGCCGCCGCCGGGTCCCGCATCAGCGGGATGGCCTCCCGCGTCGCGTCGACGATGAGCTTCTCGAACCCGGGCGCAAAGAACGAAATGGCATTGCACTGCATTGCGAACGCGGGCCGCTCCGGCTGCCAGTTGAACGGGACATCGGCGCTCGCGAAGTCAAAGCGAACGCGTCTCACCTGTAGGTCCGTCATGCCGTCGACGTTAGCGACCAAGTTCGCTGGAGACAAGACGACTGACCGATATTTGTATGGCCGAGATCTGGATCGCCGCTGGTTATTCTTGACGGCAGGCCCGAGGAGACATACGTTAAGGCAGAAATGTCTAGTCAAATGGCAGGTGTGCGCAGATGAACCTGATTGTGTTCAACAACCCCGCAGGTCTTCCCTGGCAGACGAATCTGTGCGACGTCATGCTGCTGACCATGTTCGTGGCCGCAGTGGCATACAGCGTCGTCCAGCTCCGCCGCGGACGGCGCATCTACTGCGCATTGCTGGCAGCAGCGACAATCTACGGACTCGTGCTGGAATTGGCCGGGATGGCCACACTCAACATGTACAAGCAGGGCGACTTCATGGTGATGATCAACTGGCCTGCGTTCCCCTTGTGGCACGGCACCACGATGATGCCCGCGTACGTTGTGATCTTCTATCCGGTTTTCCTGTTCACCGGTTTCAAGGTCGTCGAGGCGATCGGGATCGAAAAGCGTTGGCAGGGAGCCGTTACCGGTGGATTATTCATGATCGCGCTCGACGCCCCCTACATCATTGAGGGCAATCTGCGCCACGTCGTGTGGTGGACCTGGAATCCGAACTTTGAGTACTTCCAGTTCTGGGTCGGCTGGCCGCTGCTCGATCTCTGTTGGCAGGGCATCTGGGACGCCGTCTTCATCTTCATCATGCTTTGGGCCGCGCCCCGAATCGACGGTTTGGCCAGTAGTGGTATCGCACGATGGTCGAATGCGAAGGCAATGGGCGCGTTTCCACCGCTCGCAGCCCTGGTGGTCCTGCTAACCGGGCCCATCCTGATGTCGCCGGTCACCGTCGTCACCGCGCTCGGCGGACCTCAGTGGCCGGTCGTCGTGATGCTCGTGGTCGGCTACTGCGCGGTCACCGTGACCGCACTGCGCTCCGTCAAATCTCATCCATCGTTCGAACCGTTCACCCTCGGTCTGGTCGTCTTATACGTGGCAAGCCTAGGGGCGATGGTGATCGCCAACGTGGTCTACGAACGCGGTCTTACCCAGTACATCCTGGTTCAGGCCGTGGGCCTGATCGTGGTGAGCGGTCTTGCATTGTTCCCATGGATTGCCCCCCGGCGAGGTTCCCGTGAACCGGCAGAGCAGCCGGCGCAAGTCGCGGCCTGATGTCAAAACCTCGCCGCGCCGTCTAGCGGACAGGTCTCACGTCGACCATGCTTGACAGATGGCGACTGTCAAGCAGGCGGAGGCGTCGGTCCGGCGGTCTACGAGGATCGTGGTGGGTTGCGGGTTGGTGTTGTCCGCTCTAGGGCTGACGGGTGGAGTGGCCCAGGCCGTCCCAGCCCCGACCTCGCATTGGTGCCCGGGCAATCCGTGGGACGCGAGCTGGGGCAGGGTCTACGACTGGGACTGGAATCACTGCCACGACTGGCAAGGTCCGGCGGGCCAGAGTTACCCGGCGGGCGCGGGACCCTGGGGGCCACCGCCCGTCTGGGCGCCTCCGCCGCCACCCCAGCCGGCGTGGGCGCCGGGGGCTCAGCTGATGTGGAATCCGACTGGCCCGGGCAATTGGGGGTTCTGGAACAACGGAATCTGGACTCCGGCCTAAGCGAACGTGCTGCAGTGCCCGCAACCGCCATCTTGTCGGCGGCGTTCCTTAGCATGCCCTGGTCGCACTAGTTGCACCGTCACGGCCGCCAGGAGGGCTCCATGAAGTTCGTTTCCACCCGTATCATCACCGCCGACGTCAAGCGGCTCGTCGATTTCTACGAGACGGTCACCGAGACCCCCGCCGTATGGGGCAACGAGCTTTTCGCCGAAATTCCGACGCCGGTTGGCACGCTGGCCATCGGCAGCGACAAGACCGTGCCGCTGTTCGCGGCTGGATCGGCCGAGCCGGCCGCCAACCGCAGCGCGATCGTGGAGTTCATAGTCCACGATGTTGACGCGCAATACGAGCGGCTGCAGGAGCGCGTCGGGGAGGTCGTGACGAGGCCGACCACGATGCCGTGGGGTAATCGCGCGCTGCTCCTGCGGGATCCCGACGGGAATCTTGTCAACCTCTTCACCCCGGTGACGGACGAGGCCCGCGCCAAGTTCGGAATATGACTGGTGTGCAAAGAATTTGGACGGACCGCATCTCGGTGGAGCTGTAAGGGGCGCGGTGTAACCGCTATACGGCTACACGTTTGAGTAACCTAGTCAGGTGTCAGCCGGCTTGCCACGCGTGCATTCTGTTCAGCTCCTCTGCGGTGCCCTTGCCGGGCCGCTCTTCGTTACGGCTTTCACCGTGATCGGAGCCGCGCGTCGGGGTTACGATTGGCGGCGCTACCCGGTCAGTTCGCTTGCGGTGGGTCGTCAAGGTTGGTACCAGCGCATCAATTTCATCCTTGCCGGAGCCCTATATTCATGCGCGGCCGCCGGTCTCGCACATTGCGATCGGCGGCGCATTGGACCCCGCGCCGTTCCGGCGCTCGTCGCAGGAGCGGGCATTGGGCTGATCGGCTCGGGAGTCTTCGTCACCGATTACGTTGGTGACCTTCTCGGCGAGCGCCCCGACGTGACGAGCCGGGTGGCCGCCCCGGCCCGGCCCACTCGTGCGGGCCGGATCCACGACCTCTGCGGAATCCCGGTCTTTGTGGGCATACCCGCCGCTGGCCTGGCCAGCGCGGCCACCGCGGTTCGGAGCGGCGATTACCGATGGGCCTGTTATTCGGCGGGATCGAGCACGGTGATGGCGGGCAGCCTGCTTCTCTTGGGCGCCGCGATCAGGGGTCGATCCCGCCTCGGCGGCAAAAGCGGTATCACCCAAAGAATCTCGATCGCAATCGGGCTCGGTTGGCTGAGCTCGCTGTCGCTTCGTGGCCTCTGGCAATGACAAACCCTCGCCGGACCGCTACCGATGCGACGGGGGCCGATGAACTGGCGCGTTGCTTTCTGCGAAATCTCGCTACTTGGTACGAATTCATTGATGACCCGCGCGGACGCGCCAGCGCCCAAGGGCACGCAGGCACTCATACGTGGTGGGCCGCCGCGGCGTGAAGACCTCGTCGTGGTCTCCCAGGACTGCCCTGGCACACCCGAGGAGCTCGAACGCCGGGCCGAGACGCTCGACGACCGGGAGATTGCGGGTACCGAACGCGGGTCCCAAGACCCCCTGATCGTGCGCGCGGCCGTTTGCTGGTGGCCGCACCTACCGCCGCAGCAGGTTTGCTGAACGTGCGGTGAGCGCCATTTTCCCGCCTGCGAATGACGTGCGCCACAAATTTTGGCGAACAATATCCGCTATTGCTAGCGTCCCCGGCCATGGTAGTTCTTGCAACATTGATGTCATTGATCAATCAGGTATCCGGGACGCCTTATATTGCGGGTGGGGATTCTCCCTCCGGGACGGATTGCTCTGGACTCGTTTCCTGGGTTGCCAACGCGGCATCCGACAGGCCGGTCTTCGGAAACCGGTTCAACACCGGAAATGAAGAGGCGGCATTGTTGGCGCGCGGGTTTCAATACGGAACCGCCCCCAACGCCCTCGTGATCGGGTGGAACGGCGGCCACACGGCCGCGACGCTGCCGGACGGGACCCCGGTATCCAGCGGTGAGCACGGCGGAGTGCACATCGGTGGTGCCGGCGCCTACCAGGCCGGGTTCACGCACCACATGTTCCTGCCCATGCCGCCGGATGGCGAAGGTGCCCTTCCCCCGCCGCCCGACGCACCGCCGCCGCCACCGGACGCGCCACCGCCACCGCCGGAGGCGCCGCCCGTCCTGGTCGACGCTACGGCCCCCGCGCCGCCCGCACCCCCGGCCCCGCCGGGGCCCGAAATGCCGCCGCCCGGCGACCCGGGAATTGCGAATCCTTAACGAAATCATTTCGCGAAAGCCTCGATCTTTCGCGCCACTATTTGACGCATATAGGACACGCAAGCAGAACAGGAGCTAGTGCAAAGTGAAATAGCTCGGCCTGCGCAAGGTTTGTGAGGCAGGCCACTCGCGGCGAGGGTAAGCGGTCCGCGATTCGTACAGAATCAATGCGAGGGTGGGCCCCGGGCGTTTAATTTAAACCCCCGGGGCGCACTTTGCTGGAGGCCGGCCCATCGGCGACGCCGGCGGGCGGATATGCTGGCGCTGCTCGCCGCGATCGGGCGAGGCGCAGCATCCAGGAGCGAGCTAGGCGGGACCGCAAGTGATCTTCGTCGTCGTGAAGTTCGATACCAAGCCCGAGTGGACGGACCGCTGGCCAGAACTCGTCGCATCCTTCACGGCCGCCACCCGTGCCGAGGAAGGCAATCTCTGGTTCGAGTGGTCGCGCAGCCTGGACAACCCGGCTGAGTACGTTTTGGTGGAGGCCTTCCGTGACGGTGAGGCGGGCGGCATCCACGTGAACAGCGACCACTTCAAGCGGGCCATGGAAGAACTCCCGCAGGCGCTGACGTCCACCCCGAAAATAATCAACCAAACCATCGATGCGACGGGATGGTCCCAACTGGGTGAGATGTCGGTCGACTAGCCGGATTCGCTTACCGTGATGGCGATTTCCTCGCCCAGCTGATAGCCCGGCGCCAGCGGAAGCGTGTCGCCGCTCCAGAACTTGCCCGGGTCAAACCAATTGGCGTCCTTGTCTGTGTTCAGCAATCCCATTTCCTCGTAGGTGATCGCCACCGTCTCCGCGCAATATGCCGTGGAAAGGCTCATCTTGCGCTCCTCCCGAAGACGCCGGGACTGCTCGCGAACCTTTTTGTCCACCACCGGGATTCCCCGGACCCAGTCGTTGATGGTCGGGAGCCGGCCGCGGAACCAGCGACCGGTCAGCCGCGCGGTGGTGGGAAACGCGGTGCCGTCCATCCGCGCGATCACCCGCAGCAGTTTGTTCTCCTGCTCGCGGGTGGGATTGGGCGTCAGCTGGCGCAGCCAGCACCGCTGCTGGTACCGCTGGGTCCACTGCAGGACGGCCTGGTGCAGATCGTTGAGTTGCACGCCCCGGTGGTTGGTGCCGGTCCACATGTCGACGAGCTTGTCACCCAACTCGGCGTGCCAGATCAACGGCGGCAGGTCGTCAATAGCCACCGTCATGCCGACGTGGTTCACCGGTGCGTTCGTCAGCGTCTGAATCGCGCGGTCGGGCCTGGAACGGCCGCGAAACAGCCAGAGATCGCCCGTGCGCGTTTCGTTCAGCGCTTGATCGAGGGTGAGCATTATGAGGAGAGTACTTCGCGTCTGTCACCAACACGTCCGGCCCTTGGGCTTCGGAGTTGCAAGAGCACACAAGTCAGTCGCAGCGCGAATACCCTGGGTTCATGCGCAATGTGTGGAAATGGCTTGGGCTGGCCGGCGTCGCGGGTGTCGTCGCCGGGGGTGCGCTGGTGGTCCGCGACCAACGCAAGCGACGCGCCTACACGGCCGACGAGGTACGGTCCCGCCTGCACCAGCGGCTGGCCGAAAATGACGGCGAGGGCTTTCAGTCCGAATCGGGATCGGCCGGGGCCTCGACGGCGAACAAGCGATAGTCGCCCGAAAATCCCTTCAGTTCGACGTCGCGGCCCTCGTCGAAACGGATGTCGTCACAGTCGGAAACGGCATCTCGCACCGGTTGACTCACCAAGATCTCGCCGCCGACGGCCTGCGCTGCCACCCGCGCCGCCATCGCGACGTTGCGGCCGAACAGATCTTCGCCGCGCCGCACCGAGCGGCCCATATGGATGCCGATGCGGACGCGAATTTCCGCGTGCCGCTTGCGCTTTGCATCCCGGCGTAGCGCACGCTGCAGGTCCATGCCGCACCGCACCGCCTGGTCGGCGCGGGCGAAGGCGACCATGAAGCCATCGCCCTGGCTCTTCACCACGTGACCGGACCGCCGTTGCACGAGCTCTGACACCAGCTTGTCGTGTGCGGCAATGAGCTTCACGAAGGCCCGGTCACCGATGCGCTCGTTGAGCGCGGTGGATTCCTCGATGTCGGAGAACAGGATCACCACCCGGCCGTCCGGCGTGACGCGCGCCAAGTCGGGACGCTCCACCTCCGCCCAGTCGGCGAGGTCTTCGATCGAACTGCGGATGGCGCCGCCGAAACCTTCTTTGCGCACCAGGTTTGCGGTCTGCCACACGGTCTTGACGGCCTCGCGCCCACCCGACAGCAACCAATTGCGGGTGTCGGTGCGGTGCCGCAACTCGTCGATCTCCTGGCGGCTGCGGACCAGTAGCCGCGCCAGCACGGCAAGTGCGATGGCTTCGGTCGCGGCTACGCCGGCCAGGACGTAGACCGTGATATGCACCGCGTCACCCACCCAAGCATCCTGTCAAAGGCCGCGATGGCTTGAGGTTGTCGGGTCTGTGTGCGGTGTCTAGTGTTAGGTCCGACCGCCGCGGGTAGTGAGTCTGGAAGAGCCGATGACTTTCGGAGGTGCGGGCTTGGCTGACGGCGGGGACAACTCTTCGAACAAGCTGGTGATATTCGGCATCACCGGGGACCTGGCGCGCAAGATGACCTACCGCGCCTTGTACCGGCTCGAGGCGCGCGGCATGTTGGACATCCCGATCGTCGGCGTGGCCAGCGACGACATCTCCCTCGAGAAGCTGGTCGAGCGTGCCCGCGACGCCATCAAGGCGTCGGGAGAGAAGTTCGACGACGCGGTGTTCGAGCGGTTCGCTGGCCGGCTGTCCTATCTGCACGGTGACGTCACCGACGACAAGCTCTACGGCCAGCTCGCCAAGAAGATCGGCAAGGACTGCCGGCCCCTGTACTACCTGGAAATGCCGCCGTCCCTGTTCGCGCCGATCGTGGAGAACCTCGCCAAGGCCGACCTGTTGGAGTGTGCACGCGTCGCGGTGGAGAAGCCGTTCGGCCACGACCTGGCCTCCGCCCGCGACTTGAACGCGCGGCTGCGTGCGGTGCTCGACGAGGACCAGATCCTGCGGGTGGATCACTTCCTGGGCAAGCAACCCGTCGAAGAGCTGCAATACCTGCGCTTCGCCAACAACGGCCTGGCCAAGCTCTGGGACCGGGACAGCATTTCCGAAATTCACATCACCATGGCCGAGGATTTCGGCATCGAGGACCGTGGCAAGTTCTACGACGCGGTGGGTGCCCTGCGTGACGTCGTGCAGAACCATCTGCTCCAGGTGCTCGCACTGGTCGCGATGGAGCCCCCCGTCGGTCCCAGCGCCGATGACCTCAACGACAAGAAGGCTGAGGTGTTCCGCGCGATGCCGGCGCTGGATCCCGAGCGTTGCGTGCGTGGCCAATACCGTGGCTACACCGACGTGGACGGGGTGGCGAAGGATTCCCAAACCGAGACCTATATCGCGCTGCGGACCGAGATCGACAACTGGCGCTGGGCGGGCGTGCCGATATTCTTGCGCGCAGGAAAAGCGTTGCCGGAGAAGGTCACCGAGGTGCGAATGTTCCTCCACCACGTTCCGGGATTTTCGTTTTTGCCCAACCGTCGGCCGCCCGCGCCCAATCAGATCGTGCTGCGCATCGATCCCGATCCGGGGATGCGGCTGCAGTTGTCCGCCCAAGTCGGCGACGGATGGCACGACGTACACATGGACTCGTCGTTCGCCGAGGATCTCGGGGAAGCCGTGCGTCCCTACGAACGGCTGCTTTACGCCGCGCTCACCGGCGACCGCCAGCTGTTCGCCCGGGAAGACGCCATCGAGGAGACATGGCGGATCGTGCAGCCCGTGCTGGACAAGCCGGATCGGATCCATCACTACGACCAGGGCTCGTGGGGACCCGAGGCCGCGCAGTCGCTGCTGCACGGTCACCGCAGCTGGCAAGAGCCGTGGCTGCCAAAGCAGACGTCACAGTAAGGAGAACAGGAAGAGATGCAGCTCGGGATGATCGGCCTCGGCAGGATGGGCGCGAACATCGTCCGCCGCGTGGCCAAGGATGGACACGAATGCGTGGTCTATGACCACAACCCCGACGCGGTCAAGGCGATGGCGGGGGAGGAGCGGACCACCGGGGCGTCATCCCTGCGGGAGCTTGCCGCCAAGCTGACCGCACCGCGGGTGGTCTGGGTGATGGTGCCGGCGGGGACCATCACGACGGGGGTCATCGACGAGTTGGCCGAGACGCTGGAGGCCGGCGACATCGTCATCGACGGCGGCAACTCGTATTACCGCGACGACATCAGCCACGCAAAGATGCTGTCGGAGAAGGGCATTCACCTACTCGACTGCGGCACCAGCGGCGGCGTGTGGGGTCGGGAACGCGGCTACTGCCTGATGATCGGCGGCGACGACGAGGCTTTTCTGCACGCCGAACCCATCTTCGCCAGTGTCGCTCCCGGGGTGGACGCGGCGCCGCGCACGCCGGGCCGTGACGGCGAGGTCGCCCGGTCGGAAAAGGGTTACCTGCACTGCGGGCCGTCCGGCGCCGGGCACTTCGTCAAGATGGTGCACAACGGCATCGAGTACGGGATGATGGCCTCGCTCGCCGAAGGGCTGAACATCCTGCGCGGTGCCGACATCGGCAAGCAGGTGCAAGAGGGCGACGCCGAAACGGCGCCGCTGTCGAATCCGGAGTTCTACCAGTACGACTTCGACATCCCCGAGGTCGCCGAGGTGTGGCGCCGCGGCAGCGTCATCGGCTCCTGGCTGCTGGATCTGACCGCGATCGCGCTGCACGATTCGCCCGACCTCGCGGAGTTCTCCGGACGGGTCTCCGACTCCGGGGAGGGCCGGTGGACCGCCATCGCGGCGATCGACGAGGGGGTGCCTTCGCCGGTGCTGACGACCGCGCTGCAGTCCCGCTTCGCCTCGCGCTCACTCGATGACTTCGCCAACAAGGCGCTGTCGGCGATGCGCAAGCAGTTCGGCGGGCACGCCGAGAAGCCGGCTAACTAGCGGCGGATCGCGGCCAATCAGTGCCGCTTGACGAACTTCACCACGGCGTCGCTGAACGCGTCGTTGTCGTCGCCGGCCGCGGTGTGCCCGGCGTTGGACAGCTCGACGAACTCCGCGCGAGGCACGCTGGCCAGGAAATGCCGGACGCCTTCGGGGCTCACCACGTCTGACAGCTTCCCGCGGATCAGCAGGACAGGAATCGAGAGGCTCTTCGCGGCCTGCTCGAACTTCTCGGTACGCAGCTCGGGATCGTCGCCGGGCTTGGTCATGAACGCCGGGTCCCAGTGCCAGTACCAGCGGCCGTTGTCACGCAGCCGCAGGTTCTTCTTCAGGCCCTCGGGGCTGCGCGGCTTGTCCCGGTACGGGAGATAGGCGGCGACGGCGTCGGCGGCCTCCTCCAGCGAGTCGAAACCGTCGAGGCCGCTGATCATGAAATCGCGAATACGGGCGCTGCCGCCTTTCTCGAATCGGGGCACCACGTCGACGAGGACCAGTCGGGTCACCACCGCGGGCCCCGCCCGGTGGGCGGCGAGGATTCCGGTCAGCCCGCCCATGCTCGCGCCGATGATCATCACCGGCCGGCCGATCGCCTCGATCACCTTCAAGACATCGGCGGTCAGGGTCTCGACGTCGTAGTCGGCGTTGGGTGCGCGATCGCTGTCACCGTGTCCCCGGCTGTCGAGCGCGACGACATGCAAGCCCTGGTCGGCAAGCATTTGGCCGGTGTTTTTCCAGGAATGCCGGTTTTGGCCGCCACCGTGCAGCATGAGGACGCTTGGCCGTCCCGCGCCGTCGGTCCCGCCGTTCCACTCGTCGGCGACCAGGGTGATGCCGCCGACACCGGAAAACTCGACCGTCTGAGGGAGGCTGCTGACGGTGCTCATGCGACCTGACGTTACATAGGGAGCTTAAGCACCGTCGCGCGGGTCGGCGACGCGATGAGTTTTCACCCTGGCCGCGGTCTATCCAGTGACAACACCAACGAGCCAATAGGAGGCCGTGGCCAATGCCATCGATCACCCCGTCGCTGTGGTTCGACCACAACCTGGAGGAGGCGGCCAGGTTCTACACCTCGATTTTCCCGAACTCGCACATCGAGGGCCTCAACCGAACCACGGAGGCCGGACCGGGCGAGCCGGGCACCGTCCTGTCCGGCAGCTTCGTGCTGGACGGCACCCGGTTCATCGGCATCAACGGTGGCCCGCACTTCCACTTCACCGAAGCGGTGTCCTTCACCATCCACTGCAAGGACCAGGACGAGGTCGACTACTACTGGGAGCGGCTGACCGACGGCGGCGAGGAATCGCAGTGTGGTTGGTGCAAGGACCGCTTCGGCCTGAGCTGGCAGATCGTCCCGGACCGGCTCTACGAGCTGATCAGCGACCCGGACCGGGCACGCGCGGCGGCCGCCACTCAAGCGATGTACGGCATGCGAAAGATCGTCATCGCCGACCTGGACCGGGCTGCCGCGCAGGTGTAACGAAACTCCCTGTGGCAACACCGCTTTGACCGCTTGGGGCATGCGGTCGGTGCGTGATTGGCTCGCACGCGTTAGGTTGGTCCGTGCGGACGCGCCGAGCAGGGAGTCAATATGGGTGAACCAGGCTGGATCGACGTGCCCAGCCCTGCGGGGGACCTGAAGGCACTCACCTGGGGGCCACGCGGTGGCCCCATCGCCTTGTGCCTGCACGGCTTCCCCGACACCCCTTACGGGTTCCGCAAGATCGCTCCCCGGCTCGTTGAGTCCGGCTGGCGGGTGGTGGCCCCCTTCATGCGCGGATACGCGCCGTCGTCGATCCCGGCCGACGGTAGCTATCACGTCGGCGCGATGATGGACGACGCCTTGCGGGTGCGCTCGGCAGCGGGCGGCACCGACGGTGACGTGGTGATCGGCCACGACTGGGGTGCGATCGCGACCACCGGTCTGGCCGCCATGCCCGACAGCCCATTCACCAAGGCCGTGATCATGTCGGTGCCGCCGTCGGCGGCGTTCCGTCGCAAGGCCGGCGCGGCGGAGCGAGGACGGCTGGCCGGCCACCTGGCGCGCCAACTTCTGCGCAGTTGGTACATCATGTATTTCCAATTGCCCTTGCTGCCAGAACATTCCGCTTCCTGGGTGCTACCGCTGCTGTGGCGGCGGTGGTCACCGGGCTATCGCGCCGACGAGGATCTGCGCCACGTCGACGCGGCGATCGGGACGCCGGAGAGCTGGCGTGCGGCACTCGGACCGTACCGCGCCACGATCCGCAACACTCGGCCGCCGGCGCAGTATGCCGAGCTGAACGAGCTTTGGACCGAAGAGCCGGTGTGGCCGTGCCTGTACCTGCATGGCCGCGACGACGGCTGCATGACACCGGCTTTCGCCCGCTGGGCGGAGAAGGTGTTGCCGCCGGGCAGCGAGATGGCCATCGTGGATCACGCTGGGCACTTCCTGCAGCTCGAGCAGCCCGATAAGGTCGCCGACCTGATCCTCGGGTTCATCGGCTCACCCGGCTGAATGGCCCCGCAGCGGTTGGCCGCTGTCGATGCGCAGTTCTACTGGATGTCGGCCAAGATTCCCAACGACGAGTTCTTGCTCTACGCGTTCGACGGGGAGCCCGTCGACTACGCCCAAGTCATCGAGCAACTCCGCCGGCGGGCCAACCAGGACCCGGAGCTGGCGCTGCGAGTGCGGGATCGCGGACCGCTGGTGTATCCGCAGTGGGTTCCGGCGGCCGTCACGCCCGACCAGCTCGTCCGCCACGACCTCGACGACCCCAGCTGGGCCGGCTGCCTGGCCGCTGTCGTCGCTCTGGCCCGGGACCAGCTGGACGTGTGCCGGATGCCCTGGCGGCTGCACGTCTTCAGCGGGGTGTTGGGCATCCCGGGCGTGACCGGGCCGGGGACCGTTGCGGTGATGCAGATAGCGCACGCGCTGGCCGACGGGGGCCGAGCATCCGCGATGGCGGGTTGGCTGTTCGGCCGGCCGGATCCCGTGCCCGGGGCGCGCCGGCTACGGGCCGGGTTCCTGCCGTGGCGAGCCGCGCAGGCGGCTCGCGCCCATCGGCAGCTGGAGCGCGACACCCGCGCGGGGCTGCTGGCCCCTGGGGCCGGTCCCCGGCCCCTACTGCCGACGAATGCGCGCCCCGGCGCGTCCCGCTCGGTGCGCACGCTGGTGCGACACCGCTCGCAGCTACGCGGCCCTACCGTCACGGTGGGAGCGCTGACGGCGATATCCGCGGCGCTCTCCGAGTTGCTGGGCGACGCCGCCGATACGCTGGGCGCCGAGGTCCCGATGGCCAAACCCGGTGTCGCGCACGCCTATAACCACTTCGGCAACGTCACCGTGGGTCTGTATCCGAAGCTGGGGTGGGAACCACGCGTTGAGCGGATTGCCGCGGAGCTGGCCAACGGCCGGCGCCGCTTCGCACATCCGGCCACGCGCTACGCCGACCGAGCTTTTGCCGCGATACCCGCAGCCCTATTGCGTTGGGGTGTAGCACAATTCGATTTCGATGTTCGCCCCGAGCAGGTGTCCGGCAACACCGTGGTGTCCAGTGTTTACCGCGGGCCGGCCGACCTCAGCTTCGGCGGGGCCGGGGTGGTCCTCACAGCCGGCTACCCGGGGCTGTCGCCGGTGATGGGGCTGACTCACGGCGTGCACGGCATCGGGGACACCATCGCGGTCAGCGTGCACGCGGCCGAGTCGGCCGTTCCTGACATCGACGCTTATGTGCGGCTCCTCGACGCGGTGTTGTAGCTACTGCGCGTCGCCGGATCGGGCCGCTTCCTCCCGGGTAAGGCCGACGGCCGAGATCAGCTCCTCGTGCAGCTCGAACCACACCGTGTGGTAGGAGTCGATGAGCGGCCTGGTCAGCCAGGCGGTCTCGCCTGCCCGCACTTTGCTCAGGGCCGCAACCAATTTCGCCGGGTACGCGTTCAGCCTCGGCAGCTGCGCCGCAACCGACTCGATGATGGGCAGCACCCGCGCATGCACATCGTCGAGGCGGGCCAGCACCGCGGCGTCGTACTCCGCGTCATCGTGCGGATTGGGGGTGCCGCCGGGGCCGCCCTTCAGCTGCCAGTCTGTGACCAGGGATTTGAAATCGGCGTTGACGGGCCGAAAGTCGTCGTAGGCGGCGGCCAGCGCCGCCCGATCGGCGCCCCTGCGCTCCTCGTCGAGCAGCGCCGCGAGCCGCTCACGCCCGGCGGGGGTGATCCGCACGGTCGCACCGTCGACCAGTAGGCCTGCCGCGGTCAGCTGTCCGACGATGGTCGTCACGTCGGCAATTTCCTCGTTCAGTGTCTCGGCGAGCTCGGCGGGACGCAGCCGGCCTTTCAGCCGAACCGCTTGCAACACCGCCAATTCGGTCATGACGTGGTCCCACCCGCGAGCCGCAGAGCGGTCAGCATAACGATAAGAGGGGTGGCCGAGACGACGTCGGCGTGTCCGCGTTTCATCGCCTCCGCCACCGCGTCCTGGGTGGCGTCATCCAGCCGCAGGTGACCACCGGAGGTGTGGGCACGCAGTGGGCTGAGCCGTCGCGCGATTTCGGCCAGCTCCCGCAGTTCGGGTGTGTCGCTTTCCGACCATGCGGACAGGTTCAGGTTGCCCTCGCGCACTTCGCCTTCGGCGCCGTCGACGGTGATCAACTTGCCGGCAAGGGATGCGGCGACTCCTTGTCCGCAGCCCACCACGGCCACCCGGCCGAGTTCGCGGCTGACCACTGCCGCGTGACTGGCCGCCCCTCCCACCTCGGTGACGATGCCTTGCGCGGCAAGCATGCCGGAGACGTCTTCCGGCCGGGTGTGGTCGCGCACCAGGATCACCGACTCACCTCGCTCCGCCGCATCGAGCGCCGCGTCGACGTCGGTGTATGCCCGCCCCGACGCAACGCCCGGGCAGGCCGGCAATCCCTTGGCCAGAAGGTTTGCCGCCAAACGTATTTCGGGCTGCAACGCCGGCAGCAGTAGGGTCTGTACGTGTGCCGGGGTCACCCGTCGCAGCGTCTCGGCGTCGTCGATGAGCCCCTCGTGCCTCAGCTGTAATGCAAGGCGCACCGCTGCCTGCGCCGACCGCTCCGCGCCCCGTGTCTGCAGCAGCCAGAGTTTGCCGCCTTCGACCGTGAACTCGATCTCCTGAACATCGGACTCGAGTCGCTCCAATTTGCAGGCGGCGTCCATCAACTCGTCGTAGACAGCCGGCTGCTCGTCGCGCAGGGCGGTGACCGGCTCAACGTCGACCGATCCGGACACCACGTCGTCCCCCTGTCCTCCGGGCAGCCATTCGCCGAACGGTGCGCGGTCGCCGGTGACGGGATTGCGCGAAATGAGAACGCCCGCACCGGAATCGGGGCCGTGGTTGCCGAACACCATCGCCTGCACGACGACCGCCGTACCACTCCGATCGTCGACGCCGCCGGAGTGGGCGCGGTAGGCGACCGCGCGGGGTGAGTTCCACGAGGCGAACACCGCCTCGATGCCGGCGCGTAGCTGCGCATACGGATCGGCGGGCGGCGATTCTTGTTCGTCCAACCCGACGATGCGCCGGTACATGCGGTCGAACCGCTGGCGCGTGTCGCGGGCGAATGCGCCGGCGCCGGCGGCGGCCAGCGCTTGCTCGACATCATCGTTCATGCCGAGGTCCAGGATCGTGTCCATCATGCCCGGCATCGACTGGGTGGCCCCCGAGCGCACACTGACCAGCAGGGGACGCGGGCCCCGACCGAACGTGCGCGAAGTCTGCGCCTCCAGCCAGCTCATCCGGTCCAGCACGTCGTCCCAGATCGCGTCGATCGTTGCCCCGGGCTCGGCGAGGTACCGCAGCCCCACCTCGGTGGTGATGCAGAAGGCGGGCGGCACCGGCAGGCCGTGGCGGCGCATCATCTCGATGCCTTGGCCCTTGTTGCCCAGCAGCGCCCGGGGATGACTCGCTGTGCCGTCGAGTAGCACCACGGAATGCCCGTCAGGCGAGGCCCCGGACGCGCTACGGGGAGCGCCGCTGCCTCGTGCGATACGAGCCGTGGTGCACCCCCTTCTGGTCAGCGGCTGATGCGCGAACGTCGGAACGTCCGCAATGTTCCCACACGCGCCATGAGAGTTAGCTGTTCGGCGGGTCCTGTCATCCGGTCCGCCCGATGATCTAGGTTTGCAGGTATGACTCCCTATGACGTTGGGTTACTGATCCTGCGGCTGGTGTTGGGCGTGACGTTGGCCGCGCATGGCTACAACAAATTCTTCGGCGGCGGCCGCATCCCGGGCACCGCACGGTGGTTCGAAAGCATCGGCATGAAGCCGGGCAAGTTCCATGCCACCGTCGCCGCGACGACTGAGATGGCCGCCGGGCTGGGCTTGGCCGCCGGTCTGCTCACCCCAATCCCCGCCGCAGGCTTCGTGTCGTTGATGCTGGTCGCGGCTTGGACCGTGCATCGCGCCAACGGCTTCTTCATCGTCAAGGAGGGCTGGGAGTACAACCTGGTCCTGGCGGTCAGCGCCATCGCCGTCGCCACCCTGGGCGCCGGAAAACTGAGCCTGGACTACGTCGTGTTCGGGCACAACTGGATGGACGGCTGGCGCGGCTTGTTGATCTCGGTGGTGCTCGGGCTCGTCGGCGCGATCGGCCAACTGGTGATCTTCTACCGGCCTCCCGTTAAGCAGACTGGTTAGCTAGGGGTCGTCGTCGTCAGGCGACCGCGGCGGTCTCGGCCTCCCGGACCTCGGTCGCCGCGCGCTCACCGGAGCGGATCGCGCCGTCGATCCACCCGCACATGACGGCCGAGCTTTCGGTCCCCGCCCAGTGGATGCGACCGCAGGGCTCGCGCAGGGTGTAACCGAATTCGGTCAGCACGCCGGTCGGGGCATGGCTGATCATTCCCCCGCCGGAGTAGCGCTCGATGGTCCAGTTCTGCTCGTGGTATTCCTGCGGCGTCCTCGCTTTCTCGCCGAACCGGTCGATCAGCTCGCCGACGAGCACCGCTCTGCGCTCGGCCTCGTTGAGCTTCGTCAGCCGCCGCGCCGCGGGCCCTTCGGTGATGACGCACATGACGCCCGGGTCGCCGGTTTCGGTGCAGGCGTCGATCGTCAGGGTGGCCGGGGATCCCGGTGCGGCCGATTGACCCGACAGCCCGTCTGCGCGCCAGAACGGCTCGTCGTAGATGATCGACGTCTTGACGACCGCGCCGCTCGGCATGCGCTGGTGCAGCATCGCCCGATCCACCGGTAGCAACGGGTCGTAGACGATCGAGGAGGCGATCGCCAGCGGGATCGCCACAATGACCCGCCGGGCGCGCACCGTCAGGTCGGCGGCGGTCACCGTCACACCGTCGGAGTCCTGCGCGATTTGCCGGACCGGTTGCGAAAGGTGCACCGCGTCACCCAATTCGGCCGCGATGGGACCGTAAATCGCGCCCATTCCCCCAACCGGGCGGGCGTCCTGGGAGCCGCCCTCCCCGGAGATCGCGAACGTCAGTCCGCCCGCCGACGCCGTCTGCAACAAACCCCACAGCAACGACGTCTCTGACGCAGCCGAGGTATAGAGGCCGGCAAAAGCCATGTCCAGCATTTCGCGGGCCTGCTTGGACATCGTGTTCTGCTCGATCCATTCGCCCAGACTAATGCGGTCCCACTCGTCGGCGTGTTTGGCGTCCCACGGTGCCTCACGCGGAAGCGATTTGGCCATTTTCTCGATCGACAGCAAACCGACGCCGAGGTTGGCGACCGCCCACGGGCTCATGGTCCACGGGATGGTGCCGCCGTAGCGGTGCTTTTTGCCGTCGACGATCATCATGGCGTCGCCGTCGTTGTGCTGCTTGTACTCGGAGACACCGAACTCGTCCATCATCGCGTAGATCCGGTCTTGACCCGGTCCGATCCACGCACCGCCGCGGTCGATCCACATCCCGTCGGGGCGGTACTCGGTGAAGGTGCGGCCGCCGACCCTGTCGCGCGCCTCGAGCAAGGCCACCGAATGACCCGCCCGTTTCAACCGCAAGGCGGCCGTCAAACCCGCGAACCCAGCTCCGACCACGCAATAGTCGACCTCTGACATGGCTGGCTCCTCAACCTATGTCCCGCCCCAGCAGCAAACTACACCTCGGTCGGCACCGGTGGCGGCCGCTTAACGGAGATTTCTGCACGCGTTCTTACCGGTCATAGGGTGCGGATTGTGTTGATGCATACGGTTCGGACGCGGCGCAGCGCCGACGACTTTCCCCGCCGCGAACACCTGGCCGCCAAGATCGCCGAAGTCGCCGCCGACCCGGTTGCCGTCGAACCGGAAACTGCCGAGATGGTGGCGAACCGGATCATCGACAACGCGGCGGTGAGTGCCGCCGCCGTGCTGCGCCGGCCGGTCACGGTTGCGCGCGGCAACAGGCGCTGGCCCATCCCGCGCGCTGCGGGGCCAGGGTTTTCGGCGTCGACGGAACCTATTCGACCGAGTGGGCGGCCTGGGCCAACAGCGTCGCGGTGCGCGAACTCGACTTCCACGACACGTATTTGGCCGCCGAGTACTCCCACCCGGGTGACAACATCCCCCCGCTGGTCGCGGTCGCCCAGCAACTGGGCCTGCCTGGGGCCGACCTGATCCGCGGCCTGGCCACCGCCTACGAGATCCAGATCGACCTGGCCCGCGGAATCTGCCTGCACGAGTACAAGATTGACCATGTCGCGCACTTGGGGCCGTCCGTGGCCGCCGGCATCGGCACCATGCTGCGGTTGGACACCGAGACGATCTACCATGCGGTCGGGCAGGCGCTGCACCTGACCACCAGCACCCGCCAATCCCGCAAGGGGCTGATCTCCAGTTGGAAGGCCTTCGCCCCGGCGCATGCGGGCAAGGTCGCCATCGAGGCGGTCGATCGGGCGATGCGCGGCGAAGAATCTCCGGCGCCCATTTGGGAGGGCGAGGACGGGGTGATCGCCTGGCTGCTGGGCGGCCCCGAACGCGAATACCGTGTGCCGCTGCCCACTTCCGGCGAGCCGAAGCGCGCGATTCTGGACAGCTACACCAAGGAGTATTCCGCCGAATACCAGAGCCAGGCACCGATCGACCTGGCCGTGCGGCTACGCGAGCGCATCGGCGACCCCGGTGAGATCGCGACCGTCGTGCTGCACACCAGCCGCCACACCCACGTCGTGATCGGAACGGGCTCCGGGGATCCGCAGAAGTTCGATCCGGACGCGTCGCGGGAAACGCTCGACCACTCGCTGCCTTACATTTTCGCCGTCGCGCTGCAGGACGGCAGCTGGCACCACGAACGCTCCTACGCCCCCGAGCGGGTCCACCGGCCCGACACCGTCGAACTGTGGCACAAGATCTCGACGGTGGAGGATCCGGAGTGGACCCGCCGCTACCACGCGACGGATCCGGCCGAGCAGGCGTTCGGGGCGCGCGCCGAGGTCACGCTGAAGAGCGGGGAAGTGATCGTCGACGAGCTGGCCGTCGCCGACGCGCATCCGCTGGGCACCCGGCCCTTCCGGCGTCCGCAGTACGTGCAGAAGTTCACCGAGCTCGCCGGCGACGTCGTGGATTCGGCTGAGCGGGAACGGTTTTTCTCCACCGTGGATGCGCTCGCCGATCTGCGGGCGGGTGACCTCGACGCGCTCAACGTAACGGTTGATCCGCGGGCACTCGGGCGGGCGCCGGTGATTCCGCCGGGAATCTTTGGTGAGTGAAATCGCGGGTGCACACACGGTTTTCAGTGTGCGTTGAGCTCGGGAATTTCATGGTTTCCCGCCCTCAGCTCACACTGAAAGCGCGGGCGAACTAGGGGCTGGGGGCGGGCCCGCCGTATTGCCACACCAGGTCGTGGGCGCCCGTCATCGTGGGGTTGCACCACATCGTCCTGTTGTTGGCATCCTGGGTGGTCGCGTGCAGGACCTTGCAGGCATCGCCGGGCGCGGGCGCGTCGGCTCGGGCGACGGGCGAGACGGTCACGAACGCCGCCAGCGCCGCCGCCGGTATGAGAAGTTTGAAACTGGTCATGGTGGACGCCTCCTAGGGACCGCGCCGATCCGGTTTTACGCTATCCGGCGGCGTAGTCGCAAAGCAAAGCTTTCTTGCCGGGCTTGGGTCCCGTGCGCCTAGAACACGTTCTAATCTGACCACCATGGGATTTCTCAAGCCCGAGCTGCCGCAGCTCGACATGGCCGAGTGGAATAAGGGCACCCGTAGCGAAAAGATCCGTCCGATGGCCAAGCACTGGGCCGAGGTCGGCTTCGGCACGCCGGTCGCGCTACACCTGTTCTACGTCGTCAAAATCCTGCTCTACATCCTGGGGGCGTGGCTGTTCGCGTCGGCCACCAGGGGCCTCGGTGGGTTCACCCACGTCGCGTCGTGGTGGTCGGAGCCGATCGTGTTCGAGAAGGTCGTGCTCTACACGATGCTGTTCGAGGTGGTCGGGCTGGGTTGCGGCTTCGGGCCGCTGAACAACCGGTTCTTCCCGCCGATGGGTTCGATCCTGTACTGGATGCGATTCGGCACCATCCGGCTGCCACCATGGCCGGACCGGGTCCCGCTCACCAGCGGAACCAAGCGCAAGCCGGTCGACGTCGCGCTGTACGCGCTGTTCCTGCTGGTGACATTCGCGGCGCTGTTCGCCGACGGCACCGGACCGATGCCCGAGTTGGGCACCGCGATCGGGCTGCTGCCGTCCTGGAAGGTCGTGCTCATCTTGCTGCTGCTCGGCGTGCTCGGGCTGCGCGACAAGGTGATCTTCCTGGCCGCCCGCGGCGAGGTGTACGCGACCATGGCGGTCACGTTCCTATTCGGTGCGCCCGACATGATCGTCGGGTCCAAGGTGGTGTTCCTGGTCATCTGGATGGGCGCCGCGACGTCGAAGCTCAACAAGCACTTCCCGTTCGTGATCTCCACGATGATGTCCAACAACCCGCTGGTGCGGCCCCGGTGGCTGAAGCGACAGTTCTTCGAGAAGTTCCCGGAGGATCTACGGCCCGGGCGGCTGTCGCGGTGGCTTGCGCATATCAGCACCGCCATCGAGATGCTGGTGCCGCTGCCGCTGTTCTTCTGCCACAGCGGCTGGCCCATCACGGTTGCCGCCATCGTCATGGTCTGCTTCCACCTGGGCATCCTCGTGTCGATCCCCATGGGCGTGCCGCTGGAGTGGAACGTCTTCATGATCTTCGGGGTGCTGTCCTTGTTCGTCGCGCACGCCCGCCTCGGCCTGCGTGACCTGAGGCACCCGGTGGTGGTGGCGATCTTGTTCGTCGTCATCGCGGGAATCGTTCTGCTGGGCAACATGTTTCCGCGCAAGATTTCCTTCCTGCCGGGGATGCGGTATTACGCCGGCAACTGGGACACCACGCTGTGGTGCATCAAGCCGTCGGCCACCGACAGGATCACCCGGGGCATCGTGGCGATCGCGAGCATGCCGCAGGCGCAGCTGGAGCGGTTCTACGGCAGCCCGGAGGCCGCGCAAATCCCGCTCTATATGGGATATGCGTTCCGCGGGTTCAACACTCACGGCCGCGCGCTGTTCACGCTCGCGCACCGCGCGATGGTCGGCCAGAACGAGGACGACTACGTCCTCACCGACGGCGAGCGCATCTGCAGCACCGCTATCGGGTGGAATTTCGGCGACGGCCACATGCACAACGAACAGCTGATCGCCGCACTGCAGGAGCGCTGCCACTTCGAGCCGGGGGAGGTGCGGGTGATCCTGCTCGACGCGCAGCCAATCCACAAGCAAACCCAGGCCTATCGGCTGGTGGACGCGGCGACAGGCGAGTTCGAGCGCGGCATCGTCCGGGTGGCCGACATGGTGACCCGGCAGCCGTGGGCCGACGACGTCCCCGTCGAGGTGCTCTCGGATAACGCGCCGAACGTCAGGCCAGAGTGACGGTGGAGCCCGAGCGCCACGCTGGCGTGTCCCCCGCATGCGGGAGGTGCCCCCAGCTCGGGCGACCCCCGACGCTTAGGCGCCCGCCCGCACCTCCTGCGCCGCGGCGACCATGTTCTTCAGCGACGCGGTGACCTCGTCGGAGTTGCGCGTCTTCAGCCCACAGTCGGGGTTGACCCAGAGCCGTTCCGCCGGAACGGCTCTCAGCGCCGCGCGCAACGACTCTGCCATCTCGGCCGTGGTCGGCACCCGCGGCGAGTGGATGTCGTAGACGCCGGGGCCGACACTGTTGGAAAAGCCGATCGAGTTGAGGTCGTCCAGCACCTCCATGTGTGACCGTGCCGCTTCGATGGACGTCACGTCGGCGTCCAGGTCGGCGATCGCCCCGATCACCTCACCGAACTCCGAATAGCACAGGTGGGTGTGGATCTGCGTGGAGTCGGCGACGCCGGAGGTGGCCAACCGGAAAGACCGAACGGCCCAACGCAAGTAGTCCTCCTGATCGGCGCGGCGCAGCGGCAGCAGCTCGCGCAACGCCGGCTCGTCGACCTGGATGACCGCGATGCCGGCGGATTCCAGGTCCACGGTCTCGTCCCGGATGGCGAGCGCAACCTGATTGGCGGTGTCGGCCAGCGGCTGATCGTCGCGGACGAACGACCAAGCGAGGATGGTGACCGGTCCGGTCAGCATCCCCTTCACCGGCTTATCGGTCAACGACTGCGCGTACCTGATCCAATCGACGGTCATCGGGTGGGTGCGAATCACGTCGCCGTACAGGACCGGTGGGCGCACGCAGCGGCTGCCGTAGGACTGCACCCATCCGTTCTGCGTGGCGAAGAAGCCCTCGAGCTGCTCGGCGAAGTACTGCACCATGTCGTTGCGCTCCGGCTCGCCGTGCACCAGCACGTCGAGCCCGAGCTCCTCCTGCAGCTTGATGACGTCGGCGATTTCCTTCTTCATCCGGTTCTGGTATTCCGCCTGGTCGATCTCGCCGGCCCGGAGCGCGGCGCGCGCCTTACGGATCGCGGAGGTCTGCGGGTAGGAGCCGATGGTCGTGGTCGGCAGCGGCGGCAGGTGCAGCCGCTCTTCCTGGCTGGCGCGACGCCCCGCGGCCTCACCGCGATGGGTGCCCGACGCGACGATCGAGTCGATGCGTTCGCGTAGCCGGTCGTTGTGCAGCCGCGGATCGTTCCTGCGGGAGGCCACCGCGGCATTGGACGCCGCGATCGCGTCGGCGACGGCATCGCGTCCGTCGCGCAGTGCGCGCGCGAGCGTCACCACCTCGGCGACCTTCTCCTGGCCGAACGCCAGCCAGCTGCGCAGCGCGTCGTCCAGATCGGTTTCCGGCGCCAGCGAGTACGGCACGTGCATCGTGGAGCAGGAGGTCGAGACCGCCACTGACGCAGCGGAACCCCGCAGCGCGGCCAACTTGCCGAGCGCCGACTCCAGGTCGGTGCGCCAGATGTTGCGCCCGTCGACGACGCCGGCCACCAGGGTCTTGCCGGACAACTCCGGGATGCCCGCCAGCGCGGTGTCGGCGCCGTACACCAGGTCGACGCCGATCGCCTCGACCGGGGTGCGGGCCAGCCCGGCCAGGGAGGCGCCGGGGTCACCGAAGTAGGTGGCGACGTAGATGGCCGGCCGGTTGCTGACCTTGCCCAGCGCGTTGTAGACGGCCTCGGCCAGCGCCGGGGCGTCGGGGGAGATGTCGGTCACCAGCGCCGGCTCGTCGAACTGCACCCACTGCGCGCCGCTATCGGCGAGCAGGGACAACAACTCCGAGTAGATCGGTACCAGCTCCTGGAGCCGCTCGATCGGCGCACCACCGCCGTTGACCGCCTTGCTCAGCAGCAGGAAGGTGATCGGTCCGATGACGACGGGACGGGCGGGAATCCCTTGTCCGAGCGCCTCTTTGAGCTCGGAGAGTACCTTGTCGGGGTTGAGCGAGAACGTGGCTGCGGGCTCGATCTCGGGAACCAGGTAGTGGTAGTTGGTGTCGAACCACTTGGTCATCTCCAGCGGCGCGACGTCGGAGTTGCCGCGCGCGGCGGCGAAGTAGCGGTCCAGATCGTCGGCGACCTGCGCGGCACGCGCGGGCAAGGCGCCCAGCAGCACCGCGGTGTCCAGCATCTGGTCGTAATAGGAGAACGTGTTCACGGGTACCGAGTCCAGGCCGGCGGCGGCGAGGCCCGTCCACATGTCGCGGCGCAGCGTGGCGGCAACGGATTCCAGCTCCGATCGGCTGGTGCGTCCGGCCCAGTAGCCCTCGGTGGCGCGCTTTAGTTCGCGTTTCGGCCCGATACGGGGGGAGCCGGTGACGGTGGCGGTGAATGGTTGAGCGGTCACGGTCTGGTCCTATCAATCAGCGGGGTGGTCACCGCCAGAGGACGCGTAGCCGATCCGTTGCGGTGTGCACCTTTGCGGACAATCGCAACGCGCTCAGCCAAACGCCCATTCCACGAGGCGATGAGCCGCCGGACGCGGCGCGCCCGGCACGGCTGGCAGGTCTTCGGACTCGCAGGCACGCACTCCGGTGGTGCTCCTAATGGCCGTCCGCTTCCCAGCCTTGCGACCAGTGCTTGTGTGACGGCGGTCGTTCCTGCATACCGCTGCGGGACAGTCCCGGGCTCTCACCGGGTTCCCTCTCGCGAAGCGCTACTAACCTGCCTCGCTCGATGCCGGCGTCGCGTGGTGCGGCGACGGCAGACCAGCTGCGTAGCGGAGCTTACTCCGGTCTTTCGGGCTAGCTTGCCAGCGCGTCGGCGATGGGAGTCTCGCCATTGTTGAAGTCGATCGTTCGTCCGACGGTCGAGTCGTCCGCCAGCGCCGCGGCCACGACGAGCGCGACGTCGGCGCGGGACACTTCCCCTTTGCCCTGCCCGAGCGCGATGTGGCCGGTGGCAGGCTCGAGGGTGAGCCGGCCCGGTCCCAGCACGGTCCAGCCAAGATCGCTGGCCCGCAGATGGGCATCGGCGGCCGCTTTGGCCTCCGCGTAGGCGAAGAACGAATCATCCTGCGATACACCGTGATCCGGCCCCGCACCGAAGTAGGAGACCATCACGAATCGCGTGACACCCGCCCGCGCGGCGGCATCGATCACGCGGATGGCGGCGTCGCGGTCGACGGCGTAGGTGCGCGCCGGGTTGCCGCCGCCGGCTCCCGCGGAGAAGACGACTGCGTCGTGCGCGGCCACCAACCCGGCCAGCGCGTCGGTGTCGAGCTGTTCGATATCGGCCACCACCGGCTTGGCCCCGGTGGCCGCGACGTCATCGGAGTGGTCGGGGTTGCGGAACACCGAACTCACCTCGTCGCCGCGTTCGGTCAGGATGCGGGCAAGTTGCAGCGCGACCTTGCCGTGGCCGCCGATGACGATGATCCGTGCCATGCACCCGACGGTAGCTTCCGAGCCGAGTGCCCGGCCGGCGGGGCGCTCGCGGCTCGGCGCCCGGCCAGCCGGGCGGTGGCGACCCGCTAGAGCTTCACCCGCCCCATGATGATGTCGATGATCGGCTTGCCCGGCGGGTAGGCGTTGGTCAGCGAGGCCATGGTGTGGCCGTAGTCCACCAGCAACGTGATTCCGCTGATGCCGAAGGCGGCGGCGCTGTTCAAGAACGCCATCACGTCGCCCATCTGCTCCGGCGTGTGCACCTTGGAACCGGTCTCTTCGCGATAGTCCTGCGCGAAGGTGAGCCAGAGGTCGGCGTTGGCCTGGGCGAGCGGGGTGTCGGTGGGACCCGGGCAGATCGCGTTGATCCGGATGCCCTTCTTCAGCAGCGGATAGCCCTGGGTCGCCACGTACGCGTTGACGACCTTCTTGGAAAAGCCGTAGTGGATGATGCCTTCCGATTCGTGCGCCTTGACCCACTCTTGCGCCGAGGCGAAGTCCGGCGTGGCGAGGAACTCCGTCAGCAGCTCCAGGTCGTTTTCCCAGCCCATGCCGGCGACCGAGGAGATGAAGCAGATCGCCGAGCCCGGCGGAAGCAGGTTCTTCTCGAGCAGCCGGTCGATGAGATGGCGGTGGCCGATGAAGTTGATCGCCATCAGGTCGGTGGTGCCGTCGGCGATGCCGGCGGCCGAGAACACGGCGTGGACCGGACCGTCCAATTGCTCGACCGCGGCGTCGATCGACGCGGGATCGCGCAGGTCCACCTGGATGGACTTGGCGACGTCGTAGTTGACCGGCGCGTAATCCATCACGATCACTTCGGCGCCCAGCTCGGCGGCCGACTTGGCCGCCGCCGCACCCATGCCGGTGGCGCCGCCAACGACGAGAGCCCGCTTGCCGTCGTAACGCAACCGATCGACAACAGTCATGGAAATCCCCTTCTCATTCACCGCCAACGCGATTCTAATTGCCCAACTGTATGGGTAACAGTTTTTTGGTTCAACACCTACCCGGCGCGAACCGCGACACCACGCAAAACCGTGTCCCGCACGTGCACCAACGCCGCGCGCTTGCCGACCTCGGCAAGGATGTTCTCCGGTATCCACTGCAAGCCGATGACGCAGCGCGCAAGCATCGCGGTGGACGCGCCGTCCACACTGATCTCGCCCGATCGGATTCCCTCGGAAAGGAGCGTTTTCATCTGCCGGAGCCGGGTCGCGTACAACCACCCCGGGTTGGGGGTGTCCGGCGGTGATTGACGCATCCAGGCGAGCTGAATCCGGAACTCGTCGGAAAACCGATCGAGCGCATTGACGTTGACCCAGCTCAGTGCGTCCAGCTTCTCGATGGGCGTGGCATCCGAGCGCAGGACGTTCACCCAGCCCGCCTCGACCTTCCGGCCGAACGATTCCATGATCGATGCGAGTAGCTCGTCCTTCGACCCGATCACCCGGTAGACGGTTCCGGTGCCAAGACCGGCCGCGGATGCGATGTCCCTGATGGTGGTGGCCTCGTAGCCTTTACGGCCGAATTCGGTTCGCGCCACCGCACGAACGTGTGCCGCTTTGTCGCTGGGATCGGCGTCGCTGTCGTCCGACCAGGTCTCGATGACGTCTCTGGCGGCGGCGAAGGCGTTGGACCCGTCCAGCTCCGGGTCGGTGGGCGGCCGGGTTGCCAATCCCTGCAACATGATTCGGCACAGCAGCGCGGCCACCTGGTCGGCGGGGGACTTATGGCGCATGACGTCGAGGCCAACCTGCAGCATGGTCTGGCAGATCCGGTCCGCCAACGTGGGCAGATCGATGTCGGGTTTGATGTAGCCGCTCCACCTGCCCGCCCGCAGGGCTTGCAGCATCGCCTCCTGAATCGCCACGGGCCGCTGCTGCGTCAGCTTCATCAGCTCCGGATCCGTGCTCGGCCCCTCGTAGAACGACATCTGCAGCGCCGCGCGGTGCCGCACAGCGCAGTCGGCGATGGCCGAGCCCAGCTCGACGATCTGCTCGGGAACCGGGCGGGGGTCGGGTTTGTCCAACTTCGCTTGCGCGGCTTGCCCGATGCGGTCCAGATCCTCCTGATAGAGGTGGATCAACTCGATGAGGATCGCCTCTTTGGACTCGAAATGGTGATAGAGGCTGCCGGGAAGAATGCCTGCCGCGTCGGCGATCTCCTGTAACGAGGTCCGCAATCCGGACTGCGCGATCAACGAGGCTGCGGTGGTCAGGATCTCAGTCCGGCGCGTGCCCAAATCGGCTGGGGCGCCGGCGCGCAATGACTCCGCTCGCGGCATGATCAGCGGTGCGCGCGTCCGGACGGCTGCGGACTGGCATACATTCGCATTCGTCCCTCTCGCCGAACCAAATGTTTGTTAAAGGCTATCAGACCGGGGCCGACGAATGCGCTGCGTAGCAGCGGTGACGGATCCCATTCTAGAGCGCGGGCCCGTCCCAGCGGTCGCGTGCTATCACCTCGTCGAGCGGCCGTCGCCGGGCGGGCCGGAACGTGTGACCGGCGCGAAGCCGGCCCACCGGGAGTAGACAGCCCTGGACATAGGTTTCGGGAATCCCGAGCAGCCGGCGCACCTCCTCCTCGCGATGCAAATGCAGCGTGGTGATGCAGGTCCCATATCCCCGGGTGTGCAGCGCCAACTGAAGATTCCACACCGCGGGGAAGATCGACCCGTACAGGGTCGCCTGATGGAACGATTCGTCGCCCTCGATGCGCGGCAGGTATGGCTGATAGCAAGGAATCACCAACATCGGCACCCTCGGCATGTTCTCGACCAGCCACTCCGTCGACGACATGATCCGGCCTTCCGGCGTTTCGGCCGGCACCAGGTCGGCGATCATCCGGCCACCGACGCGCAGCAGGTAGGCCTCGCGGTACAGCTCGGCGATCTGGGTGCGCAATGCCGGGTCGGTGACCGCCAGCCAGCGCCAGGACTGCTGATTGGAGCCGTTGGCCGCCTGCAAACCGATGCGCAGGCACTCCCGGATGTCCACCATGTCGACCGGGGCGTCCAGGTCGAGCGTCTTGCGCGCCGAGCGGGTGGCGGTGAGCAGGTACTCGATGTCCATCACGGCCGGTCTCTCTTCGCAAGGCGCGCACCGAGTTCGGTGAGGTAGTGGTCGGGATTGCCGAGGCACGCGCTCCAGCTCAGCAGTCGCTTGAGGTACAGGTGCGCGTCGTGTTCCCAGGTGTAGCCGATCCCGCCGAACACCTGGATGGCCGTATCACCCACGGTGGCCAGCCGCCCGGCGAACGCCTTTGCGCGCAGCGCGGCAAGATGCCGCTCGTCGGGGTCGGCGTTGTCGGCGGCCCACAGGGCGTGGATCACCCCGCTCCGGGCCAACTCGACGGTCTCGAACATGTCGACGCACAGATGCTGGACCGCCTGGAACGAGCCGATCGGCTGACCGAATTGCGTTCGGGTTTTGGCATATTCGACGGCGATATGCATGACCGCGCGTGCGGCGCCGAGAGCGTCCGCGGCAGTAGCGATCAGCATGTCGTCGAGCACCGCCGCAATGTCATCGGGAGACGCCGCGGTCAGTCGGTGTGCGGGCGCCGCCTCGAACGTGACACGGAACTGCTTGCGGGTCTGGTCGATACCGCGCTCGGGCGCGATCGACACGCCCGGCGCGTCGGCCCGGACCACGAAAAGCCCTGGACCGCCTTCATCCTCGGCGAGGGCCAACAACACGTCCGCGGCGGCGGCGTCGGGCACGCACGCGATCTCCCCCCGCAACTCGACGTCGGGGCCCCGTGGGCTCGCGGCAACCTCGGCATCCGGGAAGCAGACAGTGGCGACCGTGGTCCCATCGGCGATCCCGCTCAACAGCCCGGCCGCATTGTCGGTCGCGCCGGACCGCGTCAGCGTCCGCGCGGCGGCGACCGCGGTCGAGAGCCACGGCCCCGGATGCAGGGCGGCGCCCAGCTCTTCGGCCACGATGCCGGCCTCGACCATCGTCATCCCGGCGCCGCCGTAATCCTCCGGCACCAGCAGGCCGGTGGTCCCGAGATCGGCAAGGCCGAGCCACACCGCCTCATTGGTGCCAATCGGATCGTCGAGCAGCGGGCGCACGTGCCCCGAGATAGGGGCCTTTTCGGCCAGAAAGCGCCGGGTGGTGTCGCGCAGTGCGACCTGCTCGTCGGTGAATTCGAGGTTCATTTGCGCGGCAACCCGAGTACCCGCTGCGCGGTGATGTTCTTGTTGATCTGGGTCGTGCCGCCCGCGATGGTCAACGAGCGCGACGTCAGACGGTAGTTTGCCCACGGCGCACCGGCACCGTGGGTGCCCAGCACGTCAAACGCCAGGGCGGCCATGTCCTGCCCGATCTCTCCCCACACGGTCTTGGCGAGGCTTGCCGAGGCGAACGCCGTAGTTTCAGAGCCGCCGTGCAGCGTCGCCGAGATCGACCGCTGACACAAGACTTCGAGATACTTGATGCGGAGCGCGATTTCGCCGAGGCGCCGCAGCGTCACCGGGTCTTGGAGAGCTGCGGTGTGCGCGGCGATGTCGTCGACCAGTTCTTCCAGCCGCACCTGCATCTCGGCGTACAGCCGTGCGGCCCCGGCGCGCTCGTGGCTGAGCGTCGTCGTGGCCACCTGCCAGCCCGCGTTCAGCGGTCCGAGGAGCGCGTCCGCCGGGACCCGCACATCGTGGAAGAAGACCTCGGCGAAATCGGTCTCGCCGTTGAGAGTCACCAGCGGGCGGACGTCGATGCCCGGCAGCGTCATGTCGACAATCAGACAGGAAATGCCCTTGTGCTTAGGCGCCTCGGGATCGGTGCGCACGTACAGCTGGCACCAGTCCGCCCGATGTCCCAGCGAGGTCCAGATCTTTTGGCCGTTGACGACGAAGTCGTCACCGTCACGCACCGCGCGGGTGCGCAGTGCCGCGAGATCGGACCCCGCTTCGGGTTCCGACATCCCTTGGCACCAGATGTCGTCGGCGCGCATCATGCGGGGGAGCATTGTGAGCTTCTGCTCTTCGGTGCCGTACTGCATGATCGCGGGCGCGATGTTGTTCAGCCCGATGACGTTGAGCGGCATCGGGGCTCGAGCGCGCGTGGTCTCCTCGGTGTAGACCAGTTGCTCGAGAACCGTTGCGCCGCGGCCGCCGTATTCGCGGGGCCAAGACACCGCGGCCCAGCCCGCGTCGGCCATCGTCGCGCTCCACGCGCGCAACATCTCGATGGCGGCGTCATCGCGTCCGGCGGGTCGACGAGCGGCCACCAGCTCATCGGTCAGGTTCTGCGACAGCCAGTCGCGCAGCTCGATGCGGAACTGTTCGACTTCCGCCGGGTATGAGAAGTCCACGTTTGCTTGTCTTAAACCCTTCAACTGCGACCAAGCCGGACTTTACGGTTGGGCAGATCTTTGGTCAATGTTCGGGGAAGGCGACCTCGGCGTTGCCCGGCATCGCGCTGACGCCGCGTCGCTCACAGACTTCCAGCACCTCGTCCACGATCGACGTGGGCACGATGAACCTTTCCGTCGACGAGATTTCCTCGAGATGTGTCTGGATGTCTTCGGCCGTCGGTTGGCTGCCGGCGTCCGCGAGCCACCCTTCGCTCAGGCCGACGAACACCCGCGCGTAGCGGCCGGCGGCCGCCGAATAGTTTCGGTGGGTGAACGTGCAGGCGCTGCTGGCGAGGAAGGTCACCAGCGGAACCACGAGCTCGGGCCTGATGGCCTGCATGAAGCCGGATTCGGCGAGGAACTTCTCGTCGCCGACGGTCTCGGTGACCATCCGCGAGAAGCCGGTCGGCATAACGGAATTGGCGACGATGCCGTGCGCCTGGCCCTCGATCGCGATCACGTTCGTCAACCCGACCAGGCCGGCCTTCGCCGCGGCGTAGTGGGCCTCCATCGGCTGACCGAAGATCCCGGCGGACGACGAGATGAACACGAACCGCCCGCCCCCGTTGTTCTTCATCACGCGGTACGCGGGTTGCGACAGGTAAAAGCCGCCGTCGAGATGCACGCGCAGCATTCGAGCCCAGTCGTCAGGCGAGAGGTCCTCGAACGGCACACTGCCGAAGATGCCGGCGTTGCTGATCACCGCGTCCAGCCGCCCGAACGACCCCATGGCCGCGTCGATGATCGCCCGGCCGCCGGCCGGGCTGTCGACCGAATCGTAGGAGGCGATGGCGGTGCCGCCGTCCTTCCTGATCTCGTCGACCACGTCGTCGGCGACGCCGGAGTCCCTGCCCTCGCCGCGCATCGAGCCGCCGACGTCGTTGACCACCACACCGGCGCCCCGGCGCGCGAGGTCCAACGCGTATAGCCGCCCCAGCCCGCGGCCGGCGCCGGTGACCACGGCGACCTGGCCGGTGAAGTCAATCACCATGTGCTCCTTGCCCGAATGCGTCGTCGTCCCGATTGACTGCGGTGGCACCGGACTTTACGGTGGAACAGATATTTGGTCAACGAAGTCCAACCTGTTCGGAGATTGCGCGTGTCCACCGACGTTCGTGGTGACCGGCTGCCGGGCCTCGGCATGCTCGCCTCCGCGCTGGCTGGCCGAGCCGTCGCGGTGGCCGAGCTGCCGCCGGGTGAACTTTCCTGGACCGACGGCCAGACGATTCACGTCGACGCCGGGGCGAGCGCTCGCGGGGGGCTCGAAGCCGTCGCCGTGCAAGCCTCCTTGATCGCTGCCGGCAGCCTGGACCCGGACGTGGTGCGCCCGCTGCTCCGCCACCCTCGGCTGGCCAGGCGCTACCTGGCGGTGGAGGGACACCGCGCACTGGTCGCGAATGGCCACCTGCTGCCGGGCATCCTGGCAGCGCGGGGCGATCGCGACATCGCGCGTCGCAGCGATTCGCCCGCCGCTTCGCTGCGGATCGCCGAGCGACGGACTGTGATCGACGATCCGCCAAGGGAATTCGGCGTCATCCGGGCGGCGAAGGTATTGGCCGCTTCCGACCGGGCGGCCGAACAACGGGAAGGCGAAAAACCCGGACACGTGCCCACGAACCGAGGTCCGATGGCTCTGGAAGAACTCGGCGACGGCGAGACCGACGACTCCGACGATCCGGACATGTTCACCAGCCCGGTGGGTGGCGGCGGTTTCATCGGCAAGTGGCTGAAGAAGATGCTGTCCTCGGCGCGCAAGACCGGTGGCGGCGGCGGACCGCCCGGCGCGGACACCCCGACACATCGGACCGACTCGGCCAGGCGCGGGTTGCATGCGGTGACGTCGCTGGCCGCCACGTCGAGCGAGCGCGGCGAAGACCAGCCGAAGCCCACGGACGGCTTCACGTATCCGGAATGGGACGTCTCGCGGGGGAAGTACCGGCGGGCGTGGTGCACGGTGCGCGAGGTCGAGGCGGAGATCAAACGATCGGCGACGCACGCGATCGAGGCCGCCATCAGCGTGCGCCGCCCACTGTCCCGGCTCGGGATGGGCCTGCACCGCCGCCATCGGCAGTCGCAGGGCGACGACATCGACATCGACGCGGCGGTCGAGGCCCGGGTCGAGGTGCTGGCGGGGTCGGTGCCCGACGAGGCGGTGTACCTGGACAGCCTCCGCCGCAGGCGGGATCTGTCGGTGCTGCTCCTGCTCGACGTGTCCGGATCGGCGGCGGAGCCCGGCACGGTGGGGCGGACGGTGCATCAGCAGCAGCGCGCGGTGGCCGCCAATCTCACCGTCGCGCTCCACGACCTGGGCGACCGGGTTGCGCTCTACGCCTATTACTCGCAGGGTCGCCGCGCGGTGAGCGTGGTGCCGGTCAAGCGGTTCGACGACCACCTCGACACGCGAGTCATGAAACGGCTAAACAGCCTTGAACCCGGCGCGTACTCACGCCTCGGCGCGGCCATCCGGCACGGGTCGGCGGTGCTGGAGGCGCGCGGTGGCACGTCGCGGCGGCTGTTGGTGGTGCTTTCCGACGGGCTCGCCTACGACCACGGGTACGAGCGGGCCTACGGCGCCGCCGACGCGCGCCGCGCCTTGAGCGAGGCCCGCCATCGCGGCACCGGCTGCGTCTGCCTGACCGTTGGCGCGGGCACCGACGTGGCGTCACTGCGCCGGGTCTTCGGTAGCGCCGCGCATGCCACCATCGCGCGTCCGGACCAACTCGCCGGCGTGATCGGGCCGCTGTTCCGGTCCGCGCTGCGTTCGGCCGAGGTCCGCCGCAGGGTGTCATGACGCGCCACCGAATTGCATTGTCGAACTTAAACGTGCTCTTCAGAGAACTTGAAACAAACATCTGTTCCGCGCTAGGCTCACTTCACCGTCGGTAGCAGAAGGGAAGCCATGGCCAACGAGTCCGGGGTTGCGTACCGCAACGGCGCGATCCCCGAGGCCGAGGGGGCGCGGCCCTACTACAAGGCGATCGGCGGTGAGGAAGCCATTTTCAAGGCGGCGCACCGCCAGGGGCTGGCCGTCGTCCTGAAGGGCCCGACGGGTTGCGGCAAAACCCGATTCGTCGAGGCGATGGCCCACGACCTCGGGCGGCCGCTGATCACCGTCGCCTGCCATGACGACCTCACCACCGCGGATCTCGTCGGCCGGTATCTGCTGCAGGGCGACGAGACGGTGTGGGTGGACGGCCCGCTGACCCGGGCGGTGCGCGAGGGCGCAATCTGCTATCTCGACGAGGTGGTGGAAGCGCGGCAGGACACCACCGTGGTGCTCCATCCGCTCGCCGACCACCGGCGGCAGCTGCCGATCGAGCGGCTCGGGGTCACGCTGGACGCGGCGGCTGGATTCGGCCTTGTGGTGTCCTACAACCCCGGCTACCAAAGCGTGCTGAAGGACCTCAAGGATTCCACCCGGCAGCGGATGGTAGCGATCGAATTCGATTTCCCCGCAGCCGATGTCGAAGAGGGCATCGTTGCGCACGAGGCAGGCGTGGACGCTGCCACCGCCGCCGAGCTGGTGCGGTTCGGACAGGCCATCCGGCGGCTGGAAACCGGCGGACTGCGCGAGGTGGCGTCGACCCGGGTGCTGATCGCGGCGGGCCGGCTTGTCGCGGAAGGGCTGACGATGCGCGAGGCGGCTCGCGCCGCGATCGCGGGACCGCTCACCGACGACGTGGCGGTGGGCAGGGCCCTGGGCGAGATGATCGAGATCTATCTGGGCGGGGCGGCGAAATGAATTGCGGCAGTGAGCTAGTCACCGGGAGGCTGGATGTCTTACGAAAGCAGCGCTGAACCGATCAAGGTCGGCTACCTGATGGACTTCAGGCTGCCGCCGGGGTTCCCGGAAGAACTGATGGCGAGTTTCACGCGGTGCTTCGACCTCGTCTTCGAAGAAGCCGTCGAACAGGGCCTGATCGATCGCCCCGTGCAGATGATCTACCGCGAGGTCGAGGGTTTACCTAAAGGTTCGGTCAAGGCGGTGATCGACGCTTTCGGCGAGCTTGTCGACGAGGGCTGCCTGGTGGTGTTCGGGCCGCACATCACCGACAACTGCGTGCCGACCCGCGAGGCCATCGAGGAGCGGTTCAAGGTACCGGCGATCAGCGTCACCGGCACCGACGACTGGCTGGGCGAATGGACCTTCGCCTTCCCGCAGGGCTCGATGACCGACGAGCCGATCTTCATCGCCGACCTCGTCGCCAAACGAGGACTCTCCGAGATCGGAGTTCTCGTGGAGCAGAACCTGATCGGCGAAAGCTACCTGAAGAACCTGCGAAGCGCATGCCGCCGCAACGGGATTCGCATTGTCGCGGAAGCGGCGATCGCCCAAACCGCGCAAGACATCAACGACGCCGTCCGCACGCTGCACGAAGCCAAGTCCGAGGCGATCGTGCATCTGGGCTTCGGCTTCGGCATCGTGTTCATCAACCCCGCGCTGGAAGCCGTCAACTGGGACCCGCCGCGTTTCACCACCACGGCTTTCCAGAACGCCTGGGTGAATCCCATCATGTGGAACGCGTTCATGGGGTGGGTCGGGGTCGACCAGTACGACGAGGAGAATCGGCTCGGCCAGGAGTTCCTCGACCGGTATGCGCAGAAGTATGAGGGGAGCCGTCCCGAATATTGCGTGTCGGTGGTCAACCACGACGTCGCGGCGACTCTGGTCCGCGCGTTCGCCGATGCGCACCCGCTGAGTCCGCGCGGCGTCAAGGAGGCGTTGGAGCGGGTGAAGATGATGCCCGCCGCGTCGGGCGCCCCCGGCACCCGTGTCTCCTTCGGAAAATGGACCCGCCGCGCGTGGATGGGCGCGGGGTACCTGGTGGCCCGAACTCTGGATTCCGACGGCACCAACTCGCATCTCGTCGATCGCTTCGGAGAGTAAGGCTGTCATGAGCACCGATCAATCGGTACCGCCTGCCGCACAACAGAAACCGGCGTCTTCACAGCGCTCGGAAAAGCGCGGCTGGGGCGGTTGGATCGCCGGCGCCGCCCTCGCCGCCTTCGCGATCTTCTTCATCGCGAACTGCCGCGTGGCCCTCGATCCCCGTGTCGCCAACCCGAATGTGCAAGGCCGTCCCCGCCCGGTGAAATTCATCTTCGGCCTGGACTACATCACCTTCCTGCACATCTCGACCCTCATCATGCTGCTCGTCCTGTTGGTGGTGTTCATCAGGGGCTGGCGCCGCAACCCGGGCAGCCCGGTGATGCTGATGTTCCTGTGCACCACGCTGATCGTGTGGCAGGACCCGATCATGAACTGGTCCCCGTTCGCGGTGTACAACCCCGACCTCATCCACTGGCCGGAGTCCTGGCCGCTGGTGTCGCTGTCGCCGACCGTCGAGCCGTTCGTCGTATTCGGTTACGTCACTTTCTATTTCGGACCCTACTTTCCGGCGATCTGGATTCTGCGCAAGTTGCAGGCCAAGTACGGCCCGACGGCGTTCGTGTCGCGGCACCCGCTGGTCAGCCTGGGACTGCTCACCTGTGCGATCGGCTTCGTCTTCGATGCCTGGCTGGAGATCCAGCTCGTCCACATGGGCATGTACATCTACTCCCAGGTGATTCCGTGGGGCTCGGTGTTCACCGGCACGACGTTCCAGTTCCCGCTGATCTGGGAATCGTTCTCGGTGACCTTCGTGATGGTCCCCGCGGCGATACTTTGTTACCGCGACGACACCGGCAAATCGGTGGCCGAGAAGCTGGCCGCGAAGGCAAGGATCTTCCCGACGCGCCCGGTGCTCGGCACGTTCCTGGTGATGTTCGCCATCATCAACGTGTCCTACTTCGCCTACGGGGCGTGGTTCTGGGCCATCAAGGTCAGCCATGCGGCGACCTCCGTCGCGTGCCCGTGGCCTTACCCAGAGGCGAAAGTATATGACCCGCAAGGTTATTACGAGAAAGCCGGCGCGCAGGGTCCCTACTCGGTCGGCATCTGGTCGACCTGGGCAAGCGGGGAACCTCATGGGCGGCCCCATGTCGATCCGCCGCCGCCGGGTGAAGGTGCCTGCGCAACCCCGAGCGCGCATGGCTGAGCCGCGCACCGTCGTCATCACCGGTGCGTCCCGCGGACTGGGATTCGCCTCGGCCGTGCGCCTGCACCGCGAAGGCTGGCGCGTGGTCGCGGCGATGCGGACGCCCGATCGCGCGCTGCCGCTGCTGCGGGACGCTGTTCAGGACGCCGAGGGGGCCGCCCAGGACGACGACCGGCTGATCGGCGTGCAGCTCGACCTGCTGGATCCCGCGTCGGTCTCCGCGGCGGCCAAGGCCATCGAGGAAGCCGTCGGCGCGCCCTACGCGATCGTGCACAACGCCGGGATCTCCGCCGCCGGCATGGTGGAAGAGACCGATATGGCGCTGTGGCAGAACATGTTTGCCACCAGTGTCTTGGGCCCCGTCGCGCTCACCCAGGCTCTGCTGCCGTCGATGCGGGCGGCGGGCGAGGGTCGCATTGTTCTGGTATCCAGTGCGGCCGGGGTGCGCGGTCAGCCGGGCACCGCGCCGTACTCGGTGGCCAAGGGGGCGCTGGAGCGGTGGGGTGAGTCGATGGGGTGCGAGATCGCGCCCTTCGGCCTGGGTGTCACCGTCCTGGTGGCCGGCATGTACGACACCGAGATCATCACCGACGCGGGGACGATCGACAATCGCGACTTCGGCGGCCCGTACGCCCGGCTGCACAACACCATGGACAGCCGGGGCAGGGCTGCGATGAAATTGGCCCGGCCACCCGAGCGGTTCACCGACGGCCTGCTCAAGGCGCTCAATGACCGGGAGCCGTTCCGCCGCCGCGGTATCGGCCCCGATGCCGCAATGCTGCTGGTCGCCAACAGGATCCTGCCGGCCTCGGGCATGCACCACATGTCACGGATCGTGCTGGGCATACCGAGACAGGGGTCGATGCGGGACGGGGCGTGGCCGTTGACCGGCGGTCAGAAGGCGATGGTGTTCGCGGCACGTGTCCTGCCGCAGCCGCTACTGCAGCGCTTGGCCGCGCTGGCGGCGAAACGCAAGGGAAGGCAAGGGGGCTGAGGGGAATTATGGAACAGCTTTTCGACGACCTGGAGGACTTCGGCGCCTTCGACGATGCGGTCTCCGGCGATGTGCGCGACCCGTACACCGAACTGGCGCGGCTGCGCCGCGAGGAGCCCATTCAACGGTTGGATGTCTCCGGGATGCCGCACGAGGAATCCAAGCCGGTCTTCATCGTCTACCGCCACGAGGATGCCCAGCAGATGCTGCGCGACAACGAGACCTTCTCGTCGGCGGCCGTCATCGCCGCGTTCGGCCCCGTGTTGGGAGAGCGGGTGATGCTGGGCATGGATGAACCGGTGCACGGACGGTTGCGGTCACTGGTGTCAAAGGCGTTTTCGCAGAAGGCATTGGCCCGCTGGCAAGACGAGCTGGTCGGGCGGGTGGGCAATAGCCTGATCGACAAGTTCGCCGCGAACGGCAAGGCCGATCTGGTCAAGGAATTCACCTTCGACTATCCGAGTCAGATCATCGCGGGCCTGCTGGGCCTGCCGGAGGAGGACTATCCCCAGTTCCAGCGGTGGTCCATCTCGTTGTTGAGCTGGATCCTGAATCCCGAACGCGGTCTTGCCGCGTCGGCCGCGCTGTGCGACTACTTCGCGCCGATCCTCGCATCCCGCCGCGCCGAGCCCAAGGACGATCTGATCAGCGCGCTGGCCGAGGCGGAGATCGACGGGGAGAAGCTCGCAGACGAGGAGATCTACTCGTTCCTCCGCCTGCTGTTGCCCGCCGGGGTGGAAACGACCTACCGGTCCCTGGGCAACCTGCTGCTCGCGCTGCTGTCCGATCCCGCGCAGCTCGCTGCCATCCGCGCGGACCGGTCGCTGCTGCCGCAAGCCATCGAGGAGGGCGTGCGGTGGGAACCGCCCCTGCTGACCATCACCCGGGTGGCCACCCGAGACACCGAACTCGGCGGGGTTCCGATACCCGCAGGCTCGACGGTGATGCCGATGCTGGGATCCGCCAACCGGCAGGAAGACCGCTACCCCGATCCGGACACGTTCGACATCTTCCGGCAAGCCAGGGCGCACCTGGGCTGGGGGCACGGCGTGCACGTCTGCCTCGGCATGCACCTGGCCCGGCTGGAAATGCGCACCGCCATCAATCTTTTGCTCGACCGGCTACCGAACCTGCGGCTTGATCCCGACGCGGACGACCCGCATATCCGCGGGCAGGTTTTCCGCTCGCCGACGTCGGTACCGGTGCTGTTCGACCCTCAATAACCAGCCCCGAAAAGGTTGCGCCTTGCCAATCGGCTAGTTTCCGGTAAGGCTCTCCATAGCCCCTCCGCGATTCAAAAGAGAGTGACAGATATGACTGAGGCTGTAAAGGTTCGTTTCGAGCCGAAGATGATGATCGACGGCAAGCTCGTCGACGGGCAGGCCGGCACCTTCACGAACATCAACCCGGCGACCGAGGAGCCGCTCGGGGAGGTCGCCGACGCATCCAAGGAGGACATGCTCCGGGCCATCGACGCCGCCCGGCGCGCCTTCGACGAGAGCGACTGGTCGACCAACCGGGAGCTGCGGAAGCGCTGCCTATTGCAGCTGCACGAGGCGATCGAATCGGAAAAGGAAGAGCTGCGCGAGGAGCTCATCCTGGAGGTGGGCTCGCCCCGGGCAATCACGTTCGGCCCGCAGCTGGACGCCCCACTGGAAGACGGCTTGAAGTACCCAGCCAGGCTGATCGACGAGTACGCCTGGGAGACCGACCTGGGTGACAAGGTGATCAGCCTGACCGGCACGCTGACCACCCGCAAGGTCTGGCGCGAACCGGTGGGCGTGGTCGGCGCCATCGTGCCGTGGAACTTCCCCTTCGAGGTCACCCTCAACAAGCTCGGCCAGGCGCTCGGCACCGGCAACACCGTGGTGCTCAAGCCCGCGCCGAACACCCCGTTCAACGCCACCCGGCTGGGCCGGCTGATCGCCGAGAAGACCGACATCCCTGCGGGCGTCGTGAACGTCGTCACCGCGTCGGACCACTTTGTGGGCGAGGAGCTCACGCTGTCGCCGAAGGTGGACCTGATCTCGTTCACCGGGTCGACCACGGTCGGGCAGCGGATCATGGAAAAGGGCGCGGCCACCATGAAGCGGCTTTTCCTGGAGCTCGGCGGTAAGTCGGCCACGATCGTCTTGGAGGACGCCGATTTCGGTATGGCGTGCGCAATCGGCATCGCGCCGTGCATGCACGCCGGGCAGGGCTGCGCGAATCCCACCCGGATGCTGTTGCCGCGCTCGCGCTACGACGAGGGTGTGGAGATCCTGAAGAGCATCTACGAGAACGTCACGTGTGGTGACCCGCAGGATCCCGGAACGCTGTGCGGGCCGGTGATTTCGGAGGTGCAGCGCAACCGCGTGATGGGCTACATCCGGAAGGGCGTCGAGGAGGGCGCCACCGCGCTGGTCGGCGGACCCGACGCGCCCACCGGGTTCGACAAGGGATTCTTCGTTCGGCCAACGCTTTTCACCGACGTCGACAACTCGATGACTATCGCCCAGGAGGAGATCTTCGGTCCGGTGCTGGCGGTCATCCCGTTCGACGACGAGGAGGACGCGATCCGGATCGCCAACGACAGCAAGTACGGGCTGGCGGGCAACGTGATGTCGGGCTCGCTGGAGCGCTCGCTGGCGGTGGCTCGCCGGATTCGGGCCGGCTTCATGGGCGTTAACGGCGGCGCGCCGTATGGCGCCGACACCCCGTTCGGTGGCTACAAGTACAGCGGGGTGGGACGCCAGAACGGCGTCGCCGGGTTCGACCAGTACACGGAGATCAAATCGGTCGGCTATCCCGCCGGCTGAGAAGGGCCACCGTTCGGCGAGATTGCCGTCATGGCTGTGGTTTTCGCTCGACCGCGACCATGGCGGCAATCTCGGCGGGAGTCAGGCGGGCGCGACAGGCCGTTTCAAGGTGCAGACGATGCTCCACTCGAAATAGTGCTCTCCGCCTTTGTCATAGTCCTTGAAGCCGTGGGCAACCTGGGTGCGTTGTACCGACGACCCGACGATCTCCCAGCCCTGTTCTCCGTAGGCCTGCGTTAGTCGGTTCGCCTCCTCCAGCACCGCTTGCAGGGATTCGTTCGTGTACGCAACGAAGGTGCTTTCCCATTGCTGGGGATACCACTCGCCATCCGATGCCAGCCACCAACCGGGGCCGGGTGAAGGGGTGCTCACATCGGGGCACCCTACGACGCCGACGTCCCCGGAAACATGAACTGAACGTGACCGTCGCGATATGCACCGCCGAAGAGCTGGCACCGGAAGACCGCCAAACCCACCCCGCCCCGCGCCCTCCCAACGCGTTGGTTGACAATCGACGAAAAGACTCACCAATACCTGAGGTCCTAGCGTCAAAGGAGACACAACCATGGCTGAAGCCGTCATCGTCGAGGCCGTCCGCTCACCGCTCGGGAAGCGCAACGGAGGCCTGTCGGGGGTGCACCCGGCCGACCTGTCCGCGCAGGTCCTCAACGGGCTGGTCGAGAAGGCCGGTATCGACCCGGGAATCGTCGACGACGTCATCTGGGGCTGCGTCATGCAGGCCGGTGAGCAGGCCCTCGACATCGGCCGCACCGCGCTGCTGGCCGCCGGTTGGCCCGAGACCGTGCCGGGCGTGACCGTCGACCGCCAATGCGGGTCGAGCCAGCAGTCCATCCACTTCGCCGCGGCGGGCGTGGTCGCCGGACACTACGACGTCGTCGTCGCCGGCGGTGTCGAGTCGATGTCGCGGACCCCGATGGGCTCGTCGCTGGCCGGTGGCGGCAACCCCTACCCGCAGGCCTTCAAGGACCGCTACCACAAGACGCCCAACCAGGGCCTCGGTGCCGAAATGATCGCCGAGCAGTGGGGCTTCGACCGCACCGCGCTCGACGAATTCTCGCTGGGATCACACGAAAAGGCCGCGGCCGCACAGGATTCCGGTGCGTTCGACGACCAGATCGTCGGCATCAAGGATCAGGATGGCAACGTCGTCCTCAAGGACGAGGGCATCCGCCGCGGCACCCCGATGGAGAAGATGGCGTCGCTGAAGCCGGCGTTCAAGGAAGACGGCGTGATCCACGCCGGCAACTCCTCGCAGATCACCGACGGTTCGGCCGCCCTGCTGTTCATGTCGGCCGAGAAGGCCAAGGAACTCGGCCTCACGCCGATCGCCAAGGTGCACACCGCGGTACTGGCTGGCGCCGACCCGGTGATCATGCTGACGGCGCCCATCCCGGCGACCCAGAAGGCGCTGAAGAAGTCTGGCCTCTCCATCGGCGACATCGGGGCATACGAGGTGAACGAGGCGTTCGCCCCCGTCCCGCTGGCGTGGCTGAAAGACATTGGCGCCGACGAGAAGAAGCTCAACCCGAATGGCGGCGCCATCGCGCTGGGCCACCCGCTCGGCGGATCCGGTGCGCGGCTGATGACCACGCTGCTGTATCACATGCGGGACAAGGGAATTCGCTACGGCCTGCAGACGATGTGCGAAGGTGGTGGCCAGGCCAACGCCACCATCGTGGAGCTGTTGTGACGGACGCTGCCACCGACCAGCCGGCGGTGCTGGTCGAACGACGCGGCAACGTCATGGTGATCACCATCAACCGGCCCGAGGCCCGCAACGCGGTCAACGGTGCCGTCAGCATCGGCGTCGGGGACGCGCTCGACGCGGCGCAACACGACCCCGAGGTGCGGGCCGTGGTGATCACCGGCGCCGGCGACAAGTCGTTTTGCGCCGGCGCCGATCTCAAGGCGATCTCGCGCCGGGAGAACCTGTATCACCCCGAGCACGGCGAGTGGGGCTTCGCGGGTTACGTGCACCACTTCATCGACAAGCCCACCATCGCGGCGGTCAACGGCACCGCCCTGGGTGGCGGCACCGAGCTGGCCCTGGCCAGTGACCTGGTGGTGGCAGACGAGCGGGCCAAGTTCGGCCTGCCGGAGGTGAAACGCGGGCTGATTGCCGCCGCGGGCGGCGTGTTCCGGATCGTGCAGCAGCTGCCGCGCAAGGTGGGAATGGAGCTGCTGCTGACCGGCGAGCCGATCACCGCCTCCGACGCCTTCGAATGGGATCTGATCAACCAGGTGGTCCAGGAGGGCACGGTGCTGGAAGCCGCGTTGGCCCTGGCCGCCCGGGTGACCGTCAACGCGCCGCTGTCGGTGCAGGCCAGCAAGCGCATCGCCTACGGCGTCGACGACGGGGTCGTCACCGACGAGGAAGCGGGTTGGCAGCGCACCATGAATGAGATGGGCGTCCTGCTGCGCTCCGAAGACGCCAAGGAGGGGCCGCTCGCTTTCGCCGAGAAGCGCGAGCCGGTCTGGAAGGCGCGCTAGCTCAGGTCGCGAGGGCGGCCGTGGCGGTCGCAAGCGCGGCGAAGCCGGGCGCAGCGGGCCGCCACTATCGGCCGAGCCGGGCGAAACGGGTCGCCACCATCGGGATCAGGTCGCGAGGACGTTCACCCCGCGCTGGAACGCGCCGGGCAGCAGCGTGCACGCCGGCACGATGGCACGACGCGCAAGCGGTGGGGTGCTGGCCAACACCAGGCCGCGGGTAAGTAACCGGTAGCTTCGGGTAATCCGTTGCCACGCAAGCTCATACGACAACGGAGTCTCGTCGACGATGGCCGCGACCGCCGCTGCCGCTTGCTTGACCGCAAGGCTGATGCCCTCGCCGGTCAGCGCGTCCTCGTACCCCGCCGCGTCCCCGACCAGGAGCACCCGTCCGGCGACCCGGCGGGAGACCACCTGCCGCAACGGCCCGCACCCACGCGCCTCGCCGCGGCCGGCGCCCCGTAACTGCCCGGCCAGCCGCGGGAACCAGGCGAGGTCGGGTCGGCCCCGCGACAGGATCGCCACACCAACGAGGTCCGGTTCCACCGGGGTCACGTATGCCTCGCCCCAGCGCGACCAGTGCACTTCGACGAATTCCGACCACGCCGGCACCCGGTAATGCCAACGGACGCCGTAGCGCCGCGGTGTCCCCGCCGTCGCCGTGATTCCGACGGACCGCCTGACCTGAGAATGCAGTCCGTCGGCCGCCACCAACCATTTCGCGCGCACACCGGCGGCCGTCACCCCGTGGGCGTCCTGCTGCACGGTGGTCACCCGCGCCCGAATCCATTCGGCGTCTTGCTCTTTGGCGCGCGCCGCCAGCGCCGCGTGCAGCGTCGTGCGCCGCACCCCCCGGCCCGGTCCGTGGCGAAACCGCGCCTGCGCCCGGCGGTGTTCGCTGACGTAAGCGATGCCATGAAAGGGCATGCCGACCGGGTCGACCCCGAGCGACGTCAGCTCGGCCAGCCCGCCGGGCATCAGTCCCTCGCCGCACGCCTTGTCGATGGGGCCCTCGCGCGGCTCGGCGACGATCACCGAAAGTCCTTGGCGGCGTGCATGTAACGCCGTGGCCAGGCCGCCCGGGCCGCCGCCGACGATCAACAGGTCGGTGTCGTAGTCGGTCACGTGTAGCCCAGTGCGGAGTTCTCGACCTGCAGCCGCACCCTCAGCAGCGCCGCGTTTGCCAGGGTGAAAATGGCCGCGGTCAGCCACGCCGTGTGCACCAACGGCAGCGCCAACCCCTCAGCCACCACTGCAACATAGTTCGGATGGTGCAGCCACCGGTAGGGACCCTGGCGCACCAGCGGGGCCTGCGGCAGCACGATCACCCGGGTATTCCACCGCCGCCCCAGCGTGGCGATGCACCACCAGCGCAGGCCCTGGCTGAACGCCACCACCGCCAGCATCGGCCAGCCCAGCCAGGCGATGAACGGCCGGTGCAACGCCCACGGCTCGAGAATGCAGCCCACCAGCAGCCCGGTGTGGATGAGCACCATCACCGGATAATGCGGTCGGCCAAATTCCTTGGCGCCCTGGGCAAACGACCACTGCGCGTTCCGCTTGGACAGCACCAGCTCGACGACGCGCTCGATGCCGACCGCCAGGACCAGCAGGTAATACATGTCTCCACCATCTATTGACGACTACCGGGTCTACGGTGCCGCCGCCGCGCGGGTTCAACCTTGCGAGCGTAATGCCAGTGCAAAATCCCGGGCCGAAAGCCACCGTGCCGTTACGTACGCGATCAGCGCGCCGTGCCCGCCAGGTTTGCGTTCATCGTTGCCGGGCTAGGTTGGAAGGTATGCGGATCCTGGTCACCGGCGCCACGGGCTATGTCGGATCGCGGCTGGTCACGGCGCTGCTGGCGGACCGGCACCAGGTCCTGGCCGCCACCCGAGACCCCGAGCGCCTCAGGCGGTTCGGATGGCACGGAGAAGTCATACCGGTGACTCTCGACGCCGCGGATCCCGCTTCGACCCGAGCCGCCTTCGCCGACGCCGGACCCGTTGACGTGGTGTATTACCTGGTGCATGCCATCGGGCAGCCCGGCTTCCGCGACGCCGATAAGGCCGCGGCCGCCAACCTGGCCGCGGCGGCTCGGGACGCCGGTGTGCGCCGGATCGTCTACCTGGGCGGATTCGTGCCCGCCGGCGAGGTGTTGTCCGAGCATCTGACGAGCCGGGCCGAAGTGGCCGAGGCCCTGAAGGTCCCGGGTGGCCCGGAGCTGGTATGGCTGGGCGCGGCCATGATCATCGGTGCCGGCTCGACCTCGTTCGAGATGATGCGCTACGTCGGCGACCGTTTTCCGCTCATTCCCATGCCGAGCTGGATGGACAACCCGATCGACCCGATCTCGATCCGGGATGTCCTGCATTACCTCGTCGCCGCCGCCGATCCCGAGCTGGTGCCGGCCGGGGCGTATGACATCTGCGGCCCGGACACCACGTCCTACCGTGAGTTGCTCAAGACGTATACGCGCATCTCTGGCAGGTGGCACGCCGGGTTGTCGGTCGGCAGGGTCGACACGGGCCTGGCGTCGCTGATCACCGGCGTCGCCCTGCCGGTGCCGCCCGGGTTGGCCGGTGATCTGGTCGAATCGCTGGACCACCCGATGGTGGCGTCGAAGGGCGACGTACGCGATCGGGTGCCGGACCCGCCCGGTGGCCTGCTCGGCGTCGACGATGCCATTGCCCTAGCCTTGGCCGATCAGTCGAATCGTCCGTCCCCGGTCAACGCCCTGGCCGATCCCCATCACCTCGCCGACACCGATCCCGCGTGGGCCGGTGGTGACGCGCGGCGCATCCGCCACGTTGCCCGGCGGGTCACCCCGCCCATCGTGCGGCCGGCTCTGGGGCTGGTGAGCATGGTCCCCGGTCCGCTCGCCGGAGCGCTTCGCACCGGCCTTGATCTCCTGATCGCCCTGACCCCGAAGGTGCATCCCGCATGAGTCAGTCAACCGCCCCGTCCAACACAGGCACGCTGTCCGAGTGGTGGCGCGCACTCACCAACGTCGCTGTGCCCCATCACGAATCGCCGGCCGTCGTGCGACGCCGGCGCGTCATCGTCGCCATCACGGTGGTTGTCGGCGCCGGGGTACTCGGGTTTTCACTACGGCGCCATCCGGGGGATTCGAGCTTCTACTGGCTGACCCTGGCGCTAGCGGGGGTGTGGCTCGCCGGCGGGTTCATCTCCGGCCCCCTGCATCTGGGCGGCATCTGCTGGCGCGGCCGCAATCAAAGGCCGGTCATCACCGGGACGACAATCGGTCTGCTGCTGGGCGGCGTGTTCGTCATCGGCGGACTGATCGCTCGCGAGATCACGCCGGTGGCGGAGTTGATAACCCGCGTACTGGAATACGCCCACCACGGGTGGTATCCGGTGATCGTGGCGATCACGCTTGTCAACGGCGTCGCCGAGGAAGTGTTCTTCCGCGGCGCGCTCTACACGGCCCTGGGCCGCTACCACCCCATCGTGATTTCGACCGTCCTCTACACCTGCGCGACGCTGGCCAGCGGCAACCCCATGCTCGGTTTCGCCGCGGTCATCTTGGGCACGGTGTGCGCGTTCGAGCGCCGGGCGACCGGGGGCGTCCTGGCGCCGATGCTCACCCACTTGGTGTGGGGGCTGATCATGGTGCTCGTGCTGCCCCCGATGTTCGGCGTCTGACGCCGTTATCGGACCGAACCGACCACTTCGCGGGCCAGCGCGCGCATGGCGGCGGCATGGGACCGCCGCACGAAGAACCAGTACACCCGGCCCGGGATGCCCCTCGGCAGGAAGATGGACCGCTGGGTGTAGCGACTGCCGCGACCGTCGTGCGGCGTGACCGTAATCTCGAGCCACTCCCGTCCCGGCGCTCGCTTGGTTGAGCGCAGCCGCAACAGCGCACCTGCCGCGCGTTCCTCGACCTTCCAGGTGGCGGCCCGCGCGTTCACGGCCGCCTCCGTCGCCGCCCAGACGTTGGCGGGTTCAGCGGCGGTTTCCTCGGTGCGCTCGTCGGTGTAGACGATCTCGCCCGCCCAATCCGGGTCGGTGGGCAGCGCCTCGGCCGGTTCGGTTTGCAACGACGACCACGAGGGCTCCGGAACGCCGTGCGCCGCGCGGTCGAGTGCCAACTCGACGGCCCGGCGGTAGTTGGTCAGCCCGGCCGGCGGGGGCTCGATGACGCCGTCGACCTCGTGGTTGCGCATCACCGCGTCGCACTCCAGCGACTCGATCAGCGGGCGCGCCAGACCGGGCGGGATCGGTGTCACGGTTCCGACCCAGAGGCTGGCGATCGTCGGCGTCAAGAACGGCAGCACGATCAGATAGCGCTTGCCCAGCCCCGCGACCTCGGCGTAGGTCCGCATCATGTCGCCGTACTCCAACACGTCGGGCCCGCCGATGTCCCAGGTCCGCGAAGAGGGCACCGCCGCCGTAGCCGCGGCGACCAGGTAATACAGCACGTCGCGCACCGCGATTGGCTGGATCTTGTTGTGCACCCACTTCGGGGTGGTCATCACCGGCAGCCGGTCGGTGAGGTGCCGGATCATTTCGAACGACGCCGATCCCGAGCCGACGACGACGCCCGCCTGGAGCACGATGGTTTCAATGCCCGAGGCGATGAGCGCGTCGCCGACGGCCGTCCGCGACTCGAGGTGTGGCGAGAGCTTGCGACCCTCGGGATGCAGCCCGCTCAGATACACGATGCGCCGCACGCCGGTGCGGCGGGCCGCGGTAACGACGTTGCGAACCGCCCGCGTCTCCTCGTCGGCGAAATCCTTCGCCGTGCCCATCGAATGAACGAGGTAGTAGACGACGTCGATCCCGTCGAACGCCGCGACCAGCGAATCGACGTCGCCCAGGTCGCCGCGCGCGACCTCGGCCTGCTGCCGCCACGGCACGTCCGCCAACTTCGCGGGGTTGCGCGCCAGGGCGCGCACCTGGTGGCCCTCGTCGAGCAGTCGCGGCACCAGCCGGGCGCCGATGTAGCCGGTCGCCCCGGTCACCAGGCATCGCACCTGTCCAGCCATGGGTTCTCCGTTCGTCGTCTTCGACTTATTCGGACCCGACGCGGGGGAGGATTACCAGCTTGGGCCGCCGGTAAGCACCACAGGCTCAGCGGTCGGTGAAGTCCGGCGTGCGGCGCTGCTGGAAAGCGGTTGCGCCCTCGACGAAGTCGTGCGATCGCAGCAGCACGGCCTGTCCCTCGTACTCGCGCTGCAAAGCCGGATCCAACTGGGGGAGCGTGGCCGCGTTGATGGCGAGCTTGGTCTTGCCGAACGCCGCGACCGGCCCCGCCAACAGCCTGGCGATCACCTTGTCCACCTCAGCCTCGAATTCGTCGGCCGGATAGACCGCGCTGACCAGTCCCCAGGACAGCGCCTCGGCGGCAGGCAGCCGTTCGGGCAGCAGCGCCATGTGCATCGCCCGGATGCGGCCGACGGCCGCGGCAATCAATGCGGACGCACCGCCGTCGGGCATCAGGCCGATCTTGGTGAACGCGAGCATGAAAAAGGCGCTCTCCGAAGCCAATACCACGTCGCAAGCCAGCGCCAGGGAAACACCGACGCCGGCCGCCGGCCCCTGGACCACGGCGACCACGGGGTGCGGCACCGCGGCGATCGCCCGGATCAACCGGTTTATCTCCACCACGATCTCGTCCGGCGGGACCCCGGTGTCCGACACGTCGTCGGCGCTGATGCCCGCACCGGAACAGAAGCCGCGGCCCGCACCGCCGAGGCGCACCACCTTCACGTCGGGGTCGGCGGCCGCGCGTTCCATCGCGTCGGCGATGC
>NZ_LZIE01000025.1:0-51931 GCF_001667155.1 Mycobacterium sp. 852002-53434_SCH5985345 | reverse complement strand
CCCTCCCCGCGGGCCGCCCCCGGCCCCCCTCCCCTTTTCTGGGGCTCATAAAAATTTTTTTGGGGGCCCTCGCTGTGGTTGTTCCAGTGAAACCACGACGGGGGCCCCCATCCGCCGGGGCCCCCCCGTCGTAGACTCGGATTGGTGACCTCGATAGTGATCGTTGGCAGCGGCTTCACCGGATTCACCTGCGCGGGCCGTCTGGCCCGAATCCTGCGGAGACGGCGCGTGCAGGCCGACATCACGATCGTCTCCCCGGTGGATTACATGCTGTACACGCCGTTGTTGCCCGACGTCGCCGGCGGGGTGGTCGATGCCCGGTTCGTGGCGATCCCCCTGGCCAACAGCCTCAAAGGCGTGCACGCGGTGCGCGGCCGCGTGGATGGTGTGGACTTCGCCCGGCACACGCTGAGATGGTGTGATCCCGAAGAGCGCAGCCACACCATGGCCTGGGATCGGTTGGTGCTCACGCCGGGTTCGGTGACAAGGCTTCTCGATGTTCCGGGCCTCGCGACGTGCGCGCGCGGGTTGAAGACCACCGCCGAGGCCCTATACCTACGAGACCATTTCGTGGAGCAGCTCGAGCTGGCCAACATCGAGGACGACCCGCAGGTGGCACAGGCCCGGCGCACCGTCGTCGTGGTCGGGGCCTCCTATTCGGGCACCGAACTGGTGGCACAGCTTCGGGCGCTGGCCGACGCGGCCGCCAAGCAGATGCGCTTCGACCCCGCCGCCGTCCGGTTCGTGCTCCTCGATCTGGCCGAGCAGGTGATGCCCGAGGTCGGCAAGAAGCTGGGCGATGCCGCGCAGAAGGTCCTCCGCCGGCGCGGGATCGACGTCCGGCTCGGCCTCACGCTCAAGGAAGCACACGGCGATCACGTTGTGCTCAGCGATGATTCGCGCATCGACACGCGCACGGTCGCCTGGGTGACCGGTGTCACCGGAGCGCCGCTGATCCAGGATCTGGGGTTGCCGACCGAGCGGGGCCGACTCAAAGTCCAGCCGGATCTGCAAGTGCCGGATCACCCCGACGTCTTCGCGGCCGGCGACGCGGCCGCGGTCCCCGACCTGACCCAGCCGGGAAAGATCACGCCGCCCACCGCCCAGCACGCCACCCGCCAGGGCAAGGTGCTGGCCCGCAACGTGGCGGCCAGCCTCGGTTATGGCACGCCCAAGCAATACAAGCACCGCAACCTGGGCCTGGTGGTCGACCTGGGACCGTGGCAGGCGGTGGCCAACCCGCTGAACATCCACCTCTCGGGCCTGCCGGCGAAGGTCGTCACCCGGTCGTATCACCTGTACGCGATTCCGCGGGGCGTCAACCGGTGGGCGGTGTCGCTGGCCTACCTGACCGACGCGCTGTTCGCCCGGTCGGTGGTGTCCATCGGGCTGTCCTCCGAGGAGGACGCACAGTTTGCGGCTAGCGAGGGCATCCCGATGCCGAAGACCGGCTGAGCGCTGCTCAGCCCCCGGCCGACTGCTGCGCCATCGAGTAGGCCAGCTGCAGGAAGTCGGCGCCGGTCAACACGGTGAAGACGCCGGCGATCAGGCGGGTGAAGCGCGGGGCAAAGACCAAGCCGATGGCGAAGCCGGTCGCCACCCACATATCCAGGCAGAATGGGCACGTCAGCAGTTCTCCCACGCTGTGCCGCAATGGGCTTTCGTCCCGGACCTCCTCCATGACCTCGGCCGGGCCGCCGCTGCCCGCGAAGCGGGTGAACGGCGCGCGCAACGGGCTGGTCACCGCGTCTTTGGTCAGCGTCCGCGAGAGCTTGTGGGTGCCCAGGGTGACCGTGATCAGGTCCTGGATCCGCCACCGGGTGGGCAACGTCCGCCCGGTGAGCAGCGCGGCCGTGGTCGCGACGGCCACCACGGCGGTGTAGACGAGCAGCACCGCCACGTATCCGCCCAACGGACGAGGCTCGTCGCCGCGGTATTCGTCCGCTTCGCGCCGTGCGCCGTCGACCACGTGGGTCTTGGCTTCCGCCACCTCTCCCATTGCATCTCCTTCAGCTCAAGGGCACAGCAGGCTGTGTACCCGAACTCGGTGAGCGCAATCGGAGGGCCGCGGCGCCCTCAGCCGGCCCCGTCGCCGGGTTCGCCGCCCACCTGCGTGACCTTCGCGGTTTTGGCGGCCTTCCGCAGGGTCTGGTTCGTGGACCGCAGGTCGGTGTTGGCCGCCGAGAGCGTCGCGTTGTGATCCTCGAGGTCCAGGATCCGGGCGACGCCGGCCAGGTTGATGCCGGCGCCGACCAGCTCGCTGATGCGCTTGAGCCGGGCCAGGTCGTCGGCGCTGTAGCGGCGGGTTCCGCCGTTGCTTCGCGCCGGCGCGAGCAACCCATACCGCTCGTACAGGCGCAGCGACTGCACCGGGACGCCGGAGAGCTCGGCGGCCACCGAGATGCCATACACGCCGTGATCGGGCGCCGGGACGCCGGAATCGCCGCGTTGGTCGGTCATCACCCGTCTCTCCTCGAAGCTGCCTGGCCTAGAAAATCTATTTATCACACTTGCATGACTATGTCGACAGTGATATACCAAATCTATGTCATTGGACATAGGTAATAGCCAGACCACAGCCTAGATTGGAGTGAGAGGTGACCACCATGCTGATGCGTTCCGACCCCTTCCGTGACCTCGATCGCTTTGCCCACCAGGTGTTCGGTACGGCCGCCCGGCCGGCAGTGATGCCGATGGACGCATGGCGCCAGGGCGAGGAGTTCGTCGTCGAGTTCGACCTGCCCGGCATCGACGCCGAGTCGCTCGACATCGACATCGAGCGCAACGTCGTGACCGTGCGCGCCGAGCGGCCCGCCGTCGACCCGAACCGCGAGATGCTGGCCACCGAGCGCCCACGCGGGGTGTTCAGCCGGCAGCTGGTGCTCGGCGACAACCTCGACACCGACAAGATCGAGGCGTCCTACCGCGAAGGTGTTCTGCGGCTGCGCATTCCGGTGGCCGAACGGGCCAAGCCGCGCAAGATCACCGTCGGGCGCGGCGACGGGCAAACGGCCATCAATGAGAACGCCTCGCAACGCGAGGTCATCAACGCCTGATGTCCGGCGGACGGGCGGCGGCGCGGGTCCCTGCAGAAACACACGGGCCGCCGCCTTCCTCCGGTTCAAAAACCCAGGGAGAGCAGGTGCGAGATGAAGTGGGAACTGGACGGCCAACGGGCTAACGTCGAACAGGCGTTGGCCGGCGGCGCCGCGCAGCCGGCCGGCTGGTTTCGCTTCTACTTCACCGACCAGCGCTGGGAGTGGTCGGAACAAGTGCAGCGGATGCACGGGTATGAGCCCGGCAGCGTGACGCCCACCACCGATCTGGTGCTCTCGCACAAGCATCCGGACGACCGCGGGCAGGTCGCGGCCACCATCGAACAGATCGTCAACACCCGGCAGGCGTTCAGCACTCGCCATCGAATCGTCGACACCGGCGGGAATGTGCGACACGTCGTCGTGGTGGGTGACCGGTTCTTCGACGACGACGGCGACGTCGTTGGAACGCAAGGGTTTTACATCGACGTCTCCCCGGTCACGGGACAGGTGGCGGAGGAGATCGTCAGCGCCAGACTGGCCGAGATCAACGGGAACCGGGCCGGGATCGAACAGGCCAAGGGCATGCTGATGCTGATCTATGGCATCAGTGAGAGCGCGGCCTTCGAGTTGCTCAAATGGCTTTCACAGGAAGCGAACGTCAAGTTGCGGCCGCTCGCCGAGCAGATCGCCGAAGACCTCCGCGGCGCCCGGTTGCGCTTCGATGCCCAATCGGAGATCGACCATCTGCTGCTGACCGCGCATGAACGCGTCACGGAGCCCGCCGCGTCATGACGCCTTGCGGCGCCGGGTACGGGCGGCCGCAACCAATTGCGCCATCCCCTTCTCGATGCCGGCGGCGAGCGCGTCGATGTCGGGTGCCGTGTCGTAGTCGGCGGTGATGCCGAAGACGAAACTATCGGCGTAGCTGAGCATTCCGATGCCGGTGCGCACCTGCAGGGCGATCGGGGCAACCGGCAGGAGTTCCAGCACCCGGCGGCCCATCAGCCGCTGGCGGCTTCGTGGGCCGGGAACGTTGCTCGCCAAGGCGACTACCGCGCGTTGAGGGAACCGCGAGAGCAATCGAATCGCCCACGCCGACAGCGCAAACGGGGTGCGCTTGGCGGCCACCACCACCGCGCTGCCACCCTCGCTCTGACCGCTCGCCTTGGCGTGGGTGAGCCGGTCGTGCACCAGTTGCAGCTGCCGCACCGGGTCCGCCTCGTCGACGGGCAGCAGCGGCAGCATCGCCGAGACCCGGTTGCCGGCGACATTGAAGTGATCCACCGCGCGGACGGAGACGGGGACGAGCGTGCGCAGCGAGTCTCGGCCCGGTTGTTCCCCCCGCGCCAGCAAGACGGCGCGATAACTGTTGGTAATCGCTGCCAGCGCAACGTCGTTGAGCGTGACTTCGAATGCCCGGGCGACCTTGTTCATGTCCCTCAGCCGGGCGCGGGCCACACTGTACCTCCGCATCGCGGTAACCGGCCCGTTCAGCGAAGATTGGGGGGCGGGGCGCATCAGTGCTGTGGTCAGCTCGGCCGCACCGATCGCCGCGTGTTCGGCCGCGGTCAGGGCGCCGAACGCGCTCCGCCCGATTCCACTCGCCCAGTTCAAGGGATTGAGGCTGATCTTGGACAGCTCCGGCCCGCGCCGAACCGCCTTCCGGGCGGCGCCGACGTCGACCGCAAAGGTGCCGCCGTCGCCGTCGTCGCCGAACTTGGCGAACAGCTGCGTCATCGCGATGCCGTCGGCGATGCAGTGGTGAATCTTGGTGAGCACCGCCCACCGGTTTCCGCTGAGCCCCTCGATGATCCAGGTCTCCCATAGGGGGCGCTCACGATCGAGGCGCCGTTCCATCAAGGACGCGATCATCTCGAACAGCTCCGGGTCGCGGCCCGGTTGCGGCAGCGCGACGCGGTGCAGGTGACGCGCGAGGTCGAAGTGGGGGTCTTCCGTCCATTCGGGCGGCCGCAGGTCGAGTGGATGGGTGTGCAGGATCTGCCTGCAGCGCGGTACCGCCGCCACCCGCTCGGCGAATTCGGCGACGAACTCGTCGTAGGTCGGGATCGGTCCCTCCACGATCGACACGCCGCCCACCGCCAGGCTGACGTGCGGGTCGGAGTCCTCCACCTCCAGGAAGCCGGCATCGAGCGCGGTCAATTGCTCCATGGTGCTACTTTCCGCGCCGCAATGCCCTGCTGGCAGGGCCGTAAGTCCCCAACTACTGAGGTCAAACGGCGGCTGTGGCGGCGCGCCCCCGGCCATATCGTGAGGGGGGTGACGGGAGAGCAATTGAGCAGCGAGGCAGATGCTTTCGCCGCCGCGCCCCGCACCGACCTGATCGCACCGCGCAGCCGAAGGGCAAGCGGGTGCTGGTGGTTGTGCGACGGTCTCGAGTACGCCGCCGCGCTGCGTGAGAGCGAGGGCTGCTGGCGGCGCCCCGAGCCGGCGTCGTCAACCGCCGGGGAACGGGCGGACTACGCCTGGATCATGCGAAAAGCGAACAGCGGTATCTACGAAGCGTATTGATGCAACCCGCCGAAGGAAGAACACCATGAGCGATTTCACCTACATCCGCTTCTTCGAAGAAATCGGCATCGAGGACGTCCCGCTGGTCGGCGGGAAGAACGCCTCGCTGGGCGAGATGTTCCAAAAACTGACCGGGCAGGGCGTGCGCGTCCCGCACGGTTTCGCGATCACCGCCGAGGCCTACCGGCACGTGCTGGACAGCGCCGGCGCCTGGGGGGCGCTGCACGCCGCGCTCGACGATCTCGACCCCGACGACGTCACCGCGCTGGCACGTAAGGGCAAGCAGGCCCGCGAAATCGTCTACGGCGCAGGGCTTCCCCCGGAGCTCGCCGCCGAGATCACGGCCGCCTACCGGCAGCTTCAGGAGGAATACGGCGAAGACGTCAGCCTGGCCGTGCGCAGCTCGGCGACCGCCGAAGACCTGCCGACCGCCAGCTTCGCCGGCCAGCAGGAGACCTTCCTCAACATCAAGGGCACCGAGAGCCTGCTGGACGCCTGTCGCCGGTGTTTCGCCAGCCTGTTCACCGACCGGGCCATCCACTACCGGGTCGACCAGGACTTCGACCACTTCAAGGTGTCGCTGTCGATCGGCGTCATGAAGATGGTGCGCTCCGACCTCGCCTCGTCCGGGGTGATGTTCACCCTGGACACCGAATCGGGCTTCCACGACGTCGTATTCATCACTGGCGCCTACGGGCTCGGCGAGAACGTGGTCCAGGGCGCCGTCGACCCCGACGAGTTCTACGTCCACAAGCCGACGTATCAGGCCGGCCACCGCGCGGTACTGCGCCGGCTGATCGGGGACAAGGCGGTCAAGATGATCTACGTCGAGGGGGAGACGAAGAACACCGTCCGCAACATCCCCACCCCGAAGGCCGACCGGGCCCGGTTCTGCGTCACCGACGACGACGTCCTCGAGCTGGCCGGCTACGCCTGCGCCATCGAGGGCCACTACGGGCGACCGATGGACATCGAATGGGCCAAGGATGGTCTCGACGGGCGGCTCTACATCGTCCAGGCGCGGCCAGAAACCGCGGCCTCCCAGCGCAGCCTGACGGTCATCGAAAGCTATGTGCTCGAGAGCAAGGGCACCGAGGGCAAGGAGGTGCTCGCCGAGGGCCGCTCGGTCGGCGAGAAGGTCGCCACCGGCATCGCCCGGCGGATGGACAACCTCGGGAAGCTGTCGGAGTTCCAGCCCGGCGACGTGCTGGTGGCCGACGTCACCACGCCCGACTGGGAACCCATCATGAAGATCGCCGCGGCCATCGTCACCAACCGCGGCGGGCGCACCTGCCACGCGGCGATCATCGCCCGCGAGCTCGGCATCCCCGCCGTCGTCGGCGCGGGTGACGCCACCACGAGCGTGCCCGACGGCGAGGTCGTCACGGTGTCGTGCGTGGAGGGCGACACGGGGCGGGTTTACCGCGGCGAGTTGGGCTTTCGCGTCGATCGCACCGAGGTGTCCGACCAGGAACGCCCGCACACCGAGATCATGCTCAACCTCGGCAACCCGGATCTGGCGTTCAAGACTTCGTTCTTGCCGAACGACGGCGTGGGGCTGGCCCGGATGGAGTTCATCATCAACGAGTACATCCGGGTGCACCCGCTGGCCCTGCTCCACCCCGACCGGGTGGACGATCCCGAGGCACGGCGGACCATCGAGACGCTGACGTACGCCTATTCCGACGGCGCCGAATTCTTCGTGGAGCGCCTGTCGGAAGGGATCGGCACCATCGCCGCCGCCTTCTGGCCCAAGCCTGTCGTCGTGCGGATGTCGGACTTCAAGACCAACGAGTACGCCAGCCTGGTCGGCGGCAGCGGCTTCGAGGCGGCCGAGAGCAACCCGATGATCGGCTTCCGCGGCGCCTCGCGCTACGCGCACCCGGCCTACGCCGAGGGATTCGCGCTGGAGTGCCGGGCGATGAAGCGGGTACGCGAACAGATGGGGCTGACCAACGTCGTGCTGATGTTGCCGTTCGTGCGCCGGGTGGCCGAGGCGGACCTGGTCCTGGCGGAGATGGCCAAACACGGTCTGCGCCGCGGGGAGAACGGGCTCAAGGTGTACGCGATGTGCGAGATCCCCAACAACGTCATCCTGATCGACGAGTTCGCCAAGCGCTTCGACGGCTTCTCCATCGGATCCAACGACCTCACCCAGCTCACCCTCGGTGTCGACCGGGACAGCGAGATCGTGGCCTTCGACTACGACGAACGCGACGAGGGCGTCAAGGAGATGATCCGCCTGGCCGTGGAGGGATGCCGCCGCAACGGGATTCACTCCGGGTTGTGCGGTCAGGCGCCGTCGGACTACCCCGACATGGCCGAGTTCCTGGTTCGCTGCGGCATCGACTCGATCAGCCTGAACCCCGACGTGGTGGTCAAGACCACCCGGCAGATCCTGGACCTCGAGGGCGCGGTGCAGCTGCAGTGAGCCGCCGCGCCGTCGCGCGCCGAGATTGCCGTGACGGCTGTGGTTGAGGGCGCATGCACGACCCTGAGTGCAATCTCGCCGAAGGTCGCGGGGATCCTCAGGGTCGCGGTGGCTGGCGATACAGGGCGGCGCCGGCGACGACGTCGGCCCCGGCCGCGACGAACACGACCCGCGCGCCCGCCGGCAACCGCTCGGCCCGCTGCCCGAACGCGGCGGCCAGGGCGGCGGTGTGCATGCGTGCGTCGTCGGCGACGCTGATCGCCTCGACCGGCAAGCCCAGCCGGGCAGCCAGCGCGGTGCGGTATCCGGGCCGGGCGGGGGCGGCGACGATCGCGTCGACCTCGGACAGCCGAACTGACTGCTCGGCAAGGCACGCCGACACCGCCCGCCCGGCCGCCGCCGCGAACCGCTCGTCCATCGCCGCCGACTCGGAGAAGCGCAGGACGTTGCGGGAGTCGGCGAAACCCACCGTGGCGCTGAAGTTTTCGTCGCCGGCTTCACTCGGGTCGTTCACCCAGGATACCCGGCTGAGGCCGTAGTCGTCGTCGGACCAGCCGCACAGCATCGCCGCGCCGGCGGCCGAGAATCCGAAGTGCTCACTCATCCCGTGCCCGGGGTCGGCGTCGCTGGCGACCACCAGCGCGCGCCGGATGGCGCGGCTGCGCATGAACCCATCGACGATCTGCAGCGCCGTCAGCAGCCCGCATGTGCCGTTGGCGATGTCGAACGAGAAGGTGCCGTGGGCACCGGCGTGCGGGTCCTCCGGGTTGGCGCCGATGTCGTCCTGGATCAGCGCGGCGAGCGCCGGCTCACCGAGGTTGCGGTCGCGGTAGATGCCGGCGTTGACGACGAGGTCGAGGTCTTTCGCCTCGCATCCGGCCCGCTTCAGGCAGTCCTTGGCGGCGACGACGGCCAGGTGCAAGGCGCTGTGGCGCCCCCGCAGCCGCGGATGCGAGACGTCGATCCGATCAATCACCGTTCCCATAGCGGCTCACCACATCCTCGTCCAGGGTCAACAAGACCACACCGATCTCCAGTCCGGAGGCCAACGCCAGCAACGCGATTCGCTCCCCGGGCCTGATCCGCCCGGCCTCGAGTTCCTCGACGAGCGCCACCGTGTGGGTGGTGGAGGCGGTGTTTCCGTAGCGGTCGACGGTGATCACCGCGTCGTGGCGCGGGCTGTCACCGAACACCTCCGACATCCGGGCCATGCCCTTGCGGATGGCGCGCGCGGACGTCTGGTGGGTGATGACGTGGTCGATGTCGTGGATCGAAAGACCAACGGTGTCAAGCACTTCGCTCAACAGCAGCGGCGTGTCGGCGATCGCGGCCTTCTGGATGGCGCGGGAGTTGGTGAACATCCGCGCCCCCGGGTCGTCCCCCTGCGGATACGCCAGGCAGAGCCGGCTGTAGTCGGCGACGGTGGTGAAGCCCGCCAGGGCGATGCCGGCCGAACCGGCCGGTGCCCGCTCGAGCAGCAGCGCCGCGCCGGCATCGCCCAGCGTCAGGCAGGCCAGCTCCTTGCTCATGATGTTGCGGATGTGCCGGGCGGCGTTGTTGGAAAGCTGCGAGATGTACTCGCCGCTGACGACGAGCCCGCGCTCGACGACGCCCTCGCGGATCCAGTTATTCAAAATCGTTACGCCCGTGAGCATTCCGGCGCACGCGTTGGACACGTCGAACGTCATCGCGTTCACCGCCCCGATCCCGCGCGCCACGGCGCTGCTCATGGTCGGCTCGAGCCACTGGGTCAGCCCGTCGCGGAACTTGGTGATGCTGCAGCTGATCACCACGTCCAGCGCCGCTGGATCCTGCTGCGCGGTGGCCAGGCAGTTCAGTGCCGCCGAGCTGGCCAGGGTGTAGGAGTCCTCATCGCCCACCGACACCCGGCGTTCGCGGATCCCGGTCAGCCGTTCCAGGTCGATGTGGGTGCGGTGGCGGGTGGACGCCATAAGCTCGTCGGTCGTCAGGTGGGTTCCGGGCAGATGCCGGCCCGCGGCCGCGACCCGCGCGACGAAGGGGGCCGCACCGTCCCTCCCGGTTGTTTCCCCGGTTGTTTCCATCACCAGCCAGTGCCGAGTCATCGATGCCACCTCCTTCGCATTTCGGTCACCCACGCATCTCGAGGACTTCGGTCACCGGACGCCGGGCGGTGGGTTTCGCGTGTGGGTCCGTGGCCGGTGACCGGCCGACCCGGATCAGCAGCTGCGGCTGGCCGGAGCCGCCGGTGACCTGCCTGATGATGTCGCGGCTCAGCGACATCTCCGTCATGTGGGTCAGCGTGCAGGTGGCCATGCCGGCCAAAGTGCATTCGAGCAGCACCGCCGACAGCGCCTCACCGCAGCGCAGCACTTCGGCCGGCGCATCGTCGTCATGGGTGGACAGGACCACGATCTTGGAATGGTCCTGATCGATCGCGGCGCGGCGGCGGCCCCCGCCCGCCGGCGGGAACGCGCGGGCGATGTCCACGCGCTCGGCCTCTGAACTGGACACCAGGGCGCTCTCGGGCACGTGGTCACCGTTCGCTTCGAAGGGCGAGGTCCACCAACGTAATTCGGTCAGGTAGGAGGTATCGCTTCGGCGCAACTGCTCGGTGAGCCGCGACGCCTCGGCCAGGCTCGGTCGCTCGTCGTCGTCGACCACGTCCAGCAACACGTCGTACGGGGTCACCGCGCGGCTCAGGGCCGAATGCAGCGTGGGCCACGCGGTCGGTGCGCCCAGGGGCAGTCGGTCGGTGCGGCGCCGCAGGATCGCGTCGGCCCGCAGCCGGCACTGCGCCGTCACGTTCTGCACGGGCAAAAAGCCCACCCTCGCGAGGTGATCCGGTCTGCCCTCGGTGGGAAAACGTTCGGTGACGCTGTCCCAGCCCGCGGCGGCCATGGCGACCCGCAGGTGGTCGAGGACGGCGCCGCAGCTGAGGATCAGCTCCCGGCCGGTGTGGTCGGTGGCGTGCATCGCGTGGCGCGGGTCGGCCCACAGGTGCAGCCTCGTGCCGTCCGCCACCCACCGCCAGGGCTGGCTGTTGTGCAGCGAAGGCGCGCGGCAGGCGAGCGTCACCGCGTCCCGGATGACCTTCGCTGTCGGCACTTTCGCGTCCATCTCCACCATTTCGTCGATTTCGCTGAGGCAAACTGTATGCCCCACGCGGCGGGTGCGGGCAGGGCCGTTGGTCCCCGACGGCCGGGACGTTGGAACCTCCTGGGGTGTTACGTAGCGCGCCCCCAGAGGTCGTGCACCTCGCGAGCGACGAGGTCCGCGCGCCGCGAGGTATCGATCCGGTGCGCGCCGTCCCAGTCGGCGTACCCGGCGGCCAGGGCGGCGGCGATCTCCGGGGTCACCTCCGAATTGCCCGCGGGCCTGGTTTTGATCCGGTCGGCCGCCACGTCGGCCGTCGCCGAGCACACGAATTCGACGAGCGCCGAGTGCGTCTCGGTGGCCAGCCGGTGAGCCTCCTCGCGCGTCCGCGGATCGCGCCAGGTGCCGTCGAGGATCACCGAGTGGCCCTCGCCCAGCAACTGCCGCGCGCGGCGCAGAGTGGTCTCGTAGACCACCGCGACCTGGTCGGGGCTGTAGAGCCCGGCGTTCAGCACGCCGGGCTCACCGGCGATGGCACCCGACTCCCGAAGCTCCCGGCGCACATCGTCGGTGGAAATAAGCTGCGCCGCATACGATTCGGCCAGCCCCCGGGCCACGGTGGACTTTCCGGTGCCCGGGTTGCCGCCGACGAGCGCAAGCCGAACGGTGCCGCTCTGCAGGTGCCGGGTGGCGATGGCCAGGTGGCGGGCGGCGTCGTCGGATGCGCCGGGGCTGCCCTGCGAAACCCGGACGCAGTCCACCTTCGCCCGCACCGCGGCCCGGTAGGCGATGTAGAAGTCGGACAGCGCCCGCGGCGGCGCCCAACCCGCATGCTCGGCGTAACGCTGCAGGAAGTAGTCGCCGAAGTCCTTGTGGCCCAAGAATTCCAGGTCCATCGCGAGGAAGGCGGCGTCGTCGATGCAGTCGACGTGGCGCAGCCGGTCGTCGAACTCCAGGCAGTCCAGCAGCGCGGGGGTGCCGCCGACCCAGAAGATGTCGTCGGCGAGCAGGTCGCCGTGCCCATCGACGATGCGCCCATCGCGGATGCGCCGCGAGAACAGCCCCGCGCGCCCGGCAATGAACTGGGACGCGAGGCGCTGCACATGAGCTACCTCGCTTTCGGCTATGCCCGGAATCGATTTGTTCGCATACCGTTCCAATTCGGACAGGTTCTCCCGCCAGCGCCACTCGATCGCGGCGGCATCGCCCTGGGCGTCGATCCGCTCGCCGCGCTCGGCGCGTTCGTGGAAGCGGGCCAACACCGCCGCCACCGCGTCCAAAACTCGGTGCACGGACTCTGAAGTGTCGTGGGCCACCAGGTGGGCGAGGCGGTCCTCGTCGCGGTAGCGCCGCATGACAACGACCGGCTCGGCCTGCCCGCCGAGCGGGTCGGTGAGGTGGGCGACGCCGAGATAGCTCTCGGGCGAGAGCCGGCTGTTGAGCTCGAGCTCCCGGCGGCAGGCGTGCTCGCGCTGCTGCGGTAAGCGGAAGTCGAGAAAGTCGGTCAGCACCGGCTTCTTGGCTTTGTATGCGCGGTCACCGGCGAGAATGACGACACCCGTGTGGGTTTCGTGCACATCGAGATACGGCACGGCGGCGGCGCGACCCTAGGACGGCCGCGCGACGACCACCGGCATCCGGACCGAGTGGACCACGGCGTTGCTGACCGAGCCCAGCAACATGCCGGACAGGCCGCCGCGGCCATGGCTGCCCACGACGACGAGTTGGGCGGATTCCGACTGTTCGATGAGCTGGCGGGCCGGCCGGTCGGAAACGACGACCCGGTTCACGGTCACGTCGGGATAGCGTTCCTGCCAGCCGGCCAGTTGTTCGGCCAGGCTCCGCTCGGCTTCCCCCCGCACGGCCGACCAATCCACTCCTGGCAGTTCGAAGACGTCGACGTCACTCCAGGCGTGCAGCGCCGTCAGCTCGACACCACGTCGCGACGCCTCGTCGAAAGCGACGGCCACCGCAACGTCCGATGCGGGTGAGCCCTCGATGCCCACGAGCACCGGGGCTTGCTGGGGGTGTGGCATCAACGGGTCTTCGTCGCGGACGACCGCGACCGGGCAACGCGCGCTGCGGACCACGCTGCTGCTCACCGAACCCAACAGCAGCCTGCCCATCGCCCCGCGTCCGTTGCTGCCGACGACGATCATCTCGGCATCTTTGGACATCTCGACCAACGTGGGCACCGGGGGCGCGCACCTCAGCTCGCTTCGGACGTCGACCTTGCGGTCCGTGGTGACGGACTCTTCGGCGATCTTGACCGCCTGCTCGAGGACCTCCCGGCCTTGCTCCTCCTGCCACACCGCCACGCCGGTCGACAGTGGCAGGGCCGGATACATCGGCACCAACGCGTTCACCATGTGGACCACGGTCAGCGGGACGTGTCGCATCGCGGCGTCACGGGCCGCCCAACAGACGGCGGCGTTCGAGGCCGGCGACCCGTCGATTCCGACGACGATGCCATGGTGGTTTGCGAGTACGGACATGGTGTTCTCCCTCTCCTTGCCCAAAACGCTATGGCGGGAACGGCCGTCGATCATGAGGCTTTAGTCACCAACCGCATGGCCATCAGGCCCCCTTGCGCCCAAGGGCCTTGACCAGCGCCGGTGCTGTGGCATCGTCACAGAGGTGACCGAATGGCCTGTCACGGTCGATAGGCGCTACCACGACGCGGTGATTCTCGGGCTCGACTGTGTTGTCGTGGAGCCGGCACCGGGGGTGGTTGAAGCCCGCGGTTCGACCGCCGGATTTCTGCAGCGAGTGCGCGACGTCGACGTCGCCACCGCCGCCTATTCGTCCACCCGGGACTGCGAAGCCGTGCTGCGCGCCGCGGGGGTCGACGAACTCGTCTGCGCCGCCGGCGCCGGCGAGCGCGCCGATGCGGCGCTGACCATGACCGTGGCGCGCCTGGGCGTGCGGCCGGGCCGTTGCGTCCTGATCGACTGCAGCGACGCGGGAATCGCGGCCGGCCGGGATGCCGGCTTCGGCCTCGTCATCGGTCTGGAGCGCAACGGAGGAGTCGGCGAATTGCTGTCCCGCGGAGCGGACATCGTCGTCGGCGATCTTGCCGAGGTCTCGGTGCAGTCCGGCGGCAAACCGTTGTCCACCATCGCCGACGCGATGGCTGTCTACAGCCAGTTGAAGGAACTGGTGGCCAGCCGACGCCCGGCGGTGTTCCTCGACTTCGACGGCACGCTGTCCGAGATCGTCGCCGAGCCGGAGGCCGCCACCCTGGTCGAGGGCGCCGCCGAAGCGCTGCGCGCGCTGGCTACCCAGTGCCCCGTCGCGGTGATAAGCGGCCGCGATCTGGGCGATCTTCGCGAACGCGTGAACGTCGAGGGAATCTGGTACGCGGGCAGTCACGGCCTCGAGCTCGTGGCACCGGACGGCACCCACCACGAGAACGCCGCGGCCATCGGTGCCACCGCCGCCCTGGCACGCGCGGCCCACCGACTAGCGGAGCTGCTCGGCGACATCCCCGGAATCCGCTTGGAGCACAAGCGCTTTGCCGTCGCGGTTCACTACCGAAACGTCGACCCCGAACAGGTCGACCACGTGATCGCGGCGACACGCAAGCTCGGCCGATCCCAGGGCCTGCGGATCACAGCGGGGCGCAGACTCATCGAACTTCGGCCCAGGGTCGATGGGGACAAGGGCAGGACGCTCAACTGGATCCTCGAACACATCGAGGGAACGGGCAGCGGCACCGTGCTACCGATCTATGTCGGCGAAGACCTTGCCGACGAGGACGCCTTCGACGCCGTCCAATTCGACGGCATCGGAATTGCGTTGCGGCACAACGAGGACGGGGATCGCCCCTGCGCCGCGCTGTTCAGCCTGGTGAGTCCGTCCGCAGTGTGTGATTTCATCCGGCGCCTGGCCAACGATCTCCACGCGGCGGCCGAGCCAAGCGATCCGTGGGAGCTGGTCTACGAGGGATATGACCCCGCGTACGAGCGACTGCGCGAAACACTGTGCACCGTTGGTAACGGCTACGTCGCCACCCGTGGCTGCGCCCCGGAGGCTACGGCAGCCGAGGCGCATTACCCGGGGACGTATGTGGCCGGCGTCTACAACACGCTGGTCGATCGCATCGCCGGCCGGACCATCGAGAACGAAAGCCTGGTCAACCTCCCCAACTGGCTCTCGCTGACCTTCCGGATCAACGGCGGTCCTTGGTTTCACATTGACGACACCGAATTGTTGTCCTACCGGCAGACGTTCAACCTGAGGCATGCGACGTTGACCCGCACCCTGCGATTCCGGGACGGCGCGGGCCAGATCACAGCCATGACCCAAGAACGGTTCGCGTCCATGGACCAGCCGCACCTACTCGCCATGCAAACCACGATAGTTGCTGAGAACTGGTCGGGCACAGTCGAATTCCGGTCAGTGCTGGACGGCAACGTGTGCAATAGCATGGTCGAGCGCTACCGTTCGTTGTCGAGCACGCACCTCGCGTCAACCGTGGTCGACGAGTCCGCGGCCGACTCGGCGATATTGCGCACCGAAACGTCGCAATCACGCATCAGCATCGCGGTGGCCGCGCGCAGCACCGCGTGGTGCGACGACGCTCGGGCCGTTGCGCAATACAAAATCGTGCGGGAAGCCGGCCGCGGCGGGCACGACATCCAGGTCGCGCTCGCGGTGGGGCAATCGGTCACGCTGGAAAAGGTCGCGACCATCTTCACGAGCCGGGACAGCGCCATCTCGGAACCGGCGAGCACCGCCCAGCTGCACCTCGACTCCGCCGGCCGATACGCCGAGCTGCATCGTCAGCATGCCCGGGCGTGGGCTCTGCTGTGGGAACAATGCGCCATCGGCCTGACCGACGGCACCGACAGCGCCGACGCGCTGCGCATCCTGCGGCTGCACTCGGTGCACCTGCTGCAGACGATCTCGCCGCACACCGCCGACCTCGACGCCGGCGTCCCCGCGCGGGGCCTACACGGCGAGGCGTACCGCGGGCACGTTTTCTGGGACGCGTTATTCGTGGCCCCGGTTCTCGGCGTGCGAATGCCGAACGTCACCCGGTCACTGGTGCTTTACCGGTATCGGCGGCTGCCCGAGGCCCGCCGCGCAGCGCGGGTGGCGGGTCACCTCGGCGCGATGTATCCCTGGCAGTCGGGTAGCGACGGCCGAGAGGTCAGCCAGGAGATGCACCTCAATCCGCAGTCCGGGCGGTGGAACCCGGATCCGAGCGGCCGCGCGCATCATGTCGGTCTCTCCATCGCCTATGACCTCTGGCAGCACTATCAGGTGTCGGGTGACCGCCAGTTGCTTGTCGACTACGGGGCCGAGATGCTGGTGGAGATCGCGCGGTTCTGGGCCGGTCTGGCGAAACTGGACGAGACCCGCGGACGCTACACGATCCGTGGCGTCATCGGACCCGATGAATTCCATTCGGGTTACCCCGGCAAGGAATACGACGGCATCGACAACAACGCATACACCAATGTGATGGCCGTCTGGGTGATCATGCGGGCGATGGACGCGCTCGATCTGTTACCGCTGCGGGACCGACTCGATCTGGTGGCGAAGGTGGATCTCACCGCCGACGAACTCGATAGGTGGGACCGCGTGACGCGCCGGATGTTCGTGCCCTTCCATGACGGTGTGATCAGCCAGTTCGAAGGTTATGCCGAACTGGCGGAACTGGATTGGGAGGAGTACCGGCGGCGGTACGGGAACATCCAGCGGCTCGACCGCATCCTGGAGGCCGAGAACGACAGCGTCAACAACTATAAGGCGTCCAAGCAGGCCGATGCGCTGATGCTGTTCTACTTGCTGTCGTCGGACGAGTTGCTGGCTCTGTTGGGCCGGCTCGGTTACCGCTTCGCGCCCGAGCAGATCCCGGAAACCGTGGATTACTACCTCAAACGCACTTCCCACGGTTCCAGCCTGAGCGCCGTCGTACATGCGTGGGTCCTCACCCGTGGCAACCGGCATCACGCCATGAAGTACTTCGTGCAGGTATTGGCTTCCGACGTCGCCGACATCCAGGGCGGCACCACGTCGGAAGGGATACACCTGGCCGCGATGGCCGGCAGCATCGATCTGCTGCAACGGTGTTTCACCGGACTCGAAACCCGCGACGACCGGCTGATCCTCAGCCCGCAATGGCCGGATACGTTGGGCTCCATCGAGTTTCCCTTCCTATATCGCGGCCAGCGGCTACACCTTCGGGTCAGCGGGCGAGCAGCCGAGCTGACCTCCGAGGCGGGCAACAGTGCATCGGTCGCGGTGGAATGCCGTGGCCGATTGCAGCAGCTGGCGCCCGGGCACACGGTCGAGGTCGCCTGAAGCCGGGGTGACCAATTCCTCCGAACGTGGGTCGAACGACCCTGCTGAACCAAGCCGTCTGCCCATAACGTGGCCAGTGACGGGCCATCGATGTCCCGGTGGTCAGTCATAGAGGAGGACTTGATGAACAATCCGCAGTCGTCGCAGCGGATCGTGGTAGGTATCGACGGCTCGGACGCCGCGATCAATGCGGCCAAATGGGCAGCCGCCGAGGCCGTCAGCCGCAACATCCCGCTCCGGCTGATCCATGCCATACCGCGACGGCGCGCGGGTGACGACGGCTTGGACATCGAATACGCCCAATCGTCGTTGCGCGCCGCCGACGCGGCACTGCAGGAGATGGGCATGCCGGTCAAGGTCGAATGCGACGTCGTCCGCGGTTCCTCGGAGGACGCGTTGATCGACGAATCACGCGACGCCGCAATGGTGTGCGTGGGTTCGTTGGGGACTGGTTGGGTGGCCCGCAAGGTCCTCGGCTCGACCGCGCATACCCTGGTGAAGAAGGCGCACTGCCCGGTGGCCGTCATCCGGAGCAGCCGCGACGGCGCCGATCCGGATGGCGGATACGTGGCCGTGGCCGTCGAGGAGTCGGACGCCAACGATGCGGTGCTCGAGCACGGGTTCCGCGAGGCACGCCTTCGTGACGCACCGATCTTGGCGATGGGCGTCTGGCGGTGGGGCCTCGGCGAGATTCCCTACCACCAGCTCGATCAGCGGCTCGGACCCTGGGTATCGCAGCATCGCCAGGTGCACGTCCAACCCGCCGCGGCGAGGCGCGGGGCTGCCGAATTCCTCACGCGCACAAAAGAACCCGTTCAGCTCGCGGTGGTGGGCAGCGAGGATGCCGACAGGGTCGCCCGCATGGTCGGGCCGATCACCCCGCATCCGGGCGGTCACACCGGATGTTCGGTGCTCGTCGTCCGCGACTGACGGCGGCTACCCGGCCGCCCAATCCTTGGCGCGGTCCAGCTCGTCAAGTGAGAACACGGCGATCTCGCCGGGAACCATCCACGCCACTGCGTGCAGGACGGGAGCGACCCAGTCCTTGTCGGAGACCACCGCGATCCGCTTGAACGCCGAATGGTGCGGCAGAACGGTGCCGAAGCCCAGCTTGAGATCCTCGAGGAACCCACCCGGCCCGAATCCCTCGTAGTCGGACGCGATGACCTCGACGATCCTGACCTCGCCCGTCTGGAGCACCTGGTCTATTTCGGGCTTGAAGTCGCGCAGCTCGTCACCGCGCAGCCGGCCCGACACGCGGATGCCGATCACTTTCTCCGGCATGTCCGGGAGCAGCTCGATCATGGGAAGCCTCCTTTGCGGGCATCGATCCTGATTGTCAGCGGACGACCAGCACGGGCACCCGCGCCGACTGGGCCACCGCCGAACTCACCGAGCCGAGCAGCATGCCGGGAAACCCACCCCGGCCGCGGCTGCCGACCACCACCAGTTGGGCGTGTTCGGATTCCTTAAGCAGCCATTCGGACGGCTTGTCGCAGAACAGTTTCCGCTCGACGTGCACGTCGGGATAGCGTTCTTGCCAGCCGGCCAGGCGTTCGGCGAGGATCTCGTGCGCCTCTTGCTCCCGGTCATGCCAGTCCATGCCGAGGATGGGGAATACGCCCACGTCGCTCCACACGTGCAGGGCCACCAGCCCCACCCCGCGGCGCGAGGCTTCGTCGAAGGCCAGGGCGGTCGCCTCTTCGGAGGAAGGGGATCCGTCGATGCCCAGCACCACGGGCGCGGCGGGGTCCGGGTCCGCCTTGTCGCCGGTGTGGATTACCGCGACCGAGCAATGGGCGTAGTGCACGAGTCCCGTGGTTACCGAGCCCAGCAGCAAGCGGCCCACCGCTCCCAGTCCCTGGTTTCCGGCGACCAGCAAACAGGCCTTCTTGGAGGCCTCGATCAGCGCCGGGACAATGGCGGAATAGACCGTCTCGGTGTGTATTTCGGGCGATTCGGACGCGCCCAGGCTGGCGCTGAGTGTTTTGCGGGCCTGGTCGATCACATGCTGAGCGCTGTCCTGTTGCCAGTCGGGCATCTCGGCATACAGTTGCCCCACCGGCCAGCCGACCACGATGGGCGGAACGACGTACATCAGCGTGATCGGCAGGTCACGCATGATGGCCTCGCGTGTCCCCCAGGCGACGGCGGCGTCGGATGCGGCCGACCCGTCAACACAAACCAATACTCCGTATTCTTTCGCGTCTGCCGTCATTTTCCGCTCCTCTACGCCGGCGTTTCGTCGAATTGGGGCAGCTCGATCTCGAGGTGCCGAATGGATCCGTAATCGATTGGCCGGCAAGGCCAGCCGAGATCGAAGAAGACCGTGAGCATGAGGTGGTTCTCGCCGAGGACGTCCGCGACGAACCGCCCGATTCCGTGGGCGCGGGCGATCGGGGCCAGGTGCTTGAGCAGGGTCGTGCCCACGCCCACCGAATGGTCTTGGTGGGCGACCACGACCGCGACCTCGGCCGCGTTCGGGTCGTCGACGACGACGTAGTGGGCCACGCCGATCAGCCGATCGGCGTCGAAGGCACCGAGGGCGTACAACCCGTCCGCCGGCTCGGTGAGCTTGGTTACGAGTTCGTGCAGCGGCGACAGCTGCAGCGTGAAGAAACGAAAGTACCGGTCGTGATCGGACAGGTGTTGATGCAGCGCCGAAACGGCCTCGGCGTCGGCGACGGTCAAGGGACGCAACGACACCAGGCGGCCATCAAGCAACCGAGCAGTAGCCGCGGCGTCCACCGATCGATTACTCACAATCTCCGACGATATTGCGCGGCGGCGCGGCCGGGCAGGGCCGTTAGACCCCATGGCCCCTCCCATTGGTCCCGTTCGGGGCGACCGCTATTGGTCGATCAGCGGGGCCACCCAGTGCACCCGGGTACCACCCTCCGGGGGGCCGGTGATCTCGCAGGCCCCGCCCAGTCGTTCGGCGCGGCGCTTCATGTTGGCCAGGCCGCTGCGCCGCGTGTTGCCGTGGGGTATGCCGGAGCCGTTGTCGACGATGTCGAGGACGAACATGTCGGCGACGCTGATCTCGACGGTCAGCCGCGATGCCCCCGAATGACGCAGGGCATTGCTGACCGCTTCTGTGCTCACGGCCTCGGCGTGGTCGGCAAGCTCGCCGCCGACGGCGGTCATGGGCCCGTGCATGCGCACGGTGGTCACGATGTCCCGGTTCTCGGTCAGGTCGGCGACCACCTGTTGGATGCGCTGCCGGAAGTCGTTCTTACCCGAGGGGGATTTCAGCTGGAAGATCGTCGTGCGGATCTCCTCGATGATGGTTTGCAGATCGTCCAGCGTGCGGTTGAGCCGGTCGGCCACCTCCGGGGAGCGCGCCCGGGCCAGGGTTCCCTGCAGGTCCATGCCGGCGGCGAAAAGCCGCTGGATGACGTGGTCGTGCAGGTCGTGGGCGATGCGTTCGCGCTCGGCCAGGATGGTCAGCTGGCGCGCGTCGTCGCGGGCCGACGCGAGCACGAGCGCCATCGCGGCATGTGTGGCGAAATCGCTGACCAGATCGAGGTAGCTGTCGTCGAAGGGTGCCTCGTGGCTGCCGCGGGCGATGGCGATCACGCCGACGACTTCGTCGCGGGCGCGCAGCGGCATCAGGATGGCCGGCCGCTGCCCGACATCGGTGAATGCCTGAATCGGGTACCGCAACGTCTCGGTGATCAGCGGTTCGCCGGACCGGAAAACGGCCCCGCTGGTGGAACCCTCCACCGGGACCTGTTGGCCTACGACCTCGGCGGCGTGCACGCCCACCGCCGCCGAGACCACCAGCGTGTCGACCTCGTCGTCGGGCAGGTCGGGATCGGCCGGCACCAGGACGATCGCCTGCTCGGCGTCGGTCAGGGCCCGGGCACGTTCGGCGATCAGCTGCAGCGGGCGCCGGTGCGGCTCGGCGCTGGACAGCAGCGCGGTGGTGATCTCGCGGCTGGCCTCCATCCACTTCGCGGCCGTCCGCTCGCGTTCGAACACCTGCGCGTTGTCGATCGCGATCGCGGCGGCGAACGCCAGGGCGCGAGCGGCCACCTCGTCGGACTCGGAGAATGTCCGCTGCGGCTCGACGTGGGTGAGGTAGAGGTTGCCGAACACGGTGCCTCGAATGGTGATCGGCACCGCGAGGAAGCCGCGCATCGGGGGGTGGTGCTCGGGAAACCCGACGGCGGCCGGATGGGAGGTCAGGTCGTCCATCCGCAACGCCGGCGTGTCCATCACCGACAGGCTGAGCAGGCCCTTGCCCACCGGCAGGTGCCCGATTTTGGCCACCGTGTCGGCATCCATCCCCTCGTGGACGAACGAGAGCAGGTTGCCCTCGGGGTCGCGGATGGCCAGCGCGCCGTAGGGGGCGGAGGCCAACCTCCTGGCCGCGCCAATGATCCGGTGCAGCGTGGCGTCGAGGTCGAGGCCCGCGCCGATCTCGACGATGACCCGCAGCAGCTGTTCCATCTGGTCGCGGGCCGCCAGCATCTCGTCGAGTTGCTGGTGCATCCTGCTGACCAGGCCCCGCTGGCCGAGTCCGGCGAATGCCGAGCCGCCGTCGTCGCTCGTCACCCCGATAGACCTCCGCCACACACCAAACGCTTGAATATCAAGATCAGCCTAATCGCAAAATGTCAAGCACCCAAGCGAATGGCTGTTGTCGGTGGCGTGACGTCTCGCCTATTCCGGCGGCGCGGTGGGATGGCCGGGCCGTTGGTCCAACTTGGACGCGAACACCGCCGCCTGCGTCCGGCGCTCCATGCCGAGTTTGGCCAGCAACCGCGACACGTAATTCTTCACCGTCTTCTCGGCGAGGAACATCCGCGCGGCAATCTGCCGGTTGGTCAGGCCCTCGCTGAGCAGGCCAAGCAGCGTCCGCTCCTGTTCGGTAAGCCCGGACAGCGGGTCTTCGCGCTCCGCCGCGCCGCGGAGCTTGGCCATCAGGGCGGCCGCCGCGCGGTTATCCAGCAGGGATTTGCCGGCGCCGACCTCCTTGATGGCGTGGGCCAGCTCCATGCCCTTGATGTCCTTGACCACGTAACCGCTGGCGCCGGCCAGAATCGCCTCCAGCATCGCTTCGTCGGAGGTGAACGACGTCAGCATCAGGCAGCGCAGATCGGGGTGATCGGACACCAGGTCGCGGCACAATTCGATGCCGTTGCCATCGGGAAGCCGCACGTCAAGGACGGCGACGTCGGGTTGCAGCGCCGGTATCCGCGCCTTCGCCTCGGAGACGGAGCCCGCCTCGCCGACGATCTCGAGCTCGGGGTCCGCCGCCAGGAGATCGGCGAGGCCGCGCCGGACGACCTCATGGTCATCGACCAGGAAAACCTTGACCATCAAGAATCCTTCCGCCGGTCGTGGGACCTCCCTATCACACATTAACTATCGTACAAATTTCACAAATGTTGCCGATTCACGATCAACAGCGAACAGTTCGCGTCCGCCATCACCGAACTGCCGACGGGTCCGACAAGCTCGGCGACGTGCTGACGATTGTCGGCGCCGACGATCACCAAGCCGACCGGTCCACGGTGTCCGGCCAGATAGTCCAGCAGGCCGACGTGTATCGCCATCGATTCGACCCGTAGCTGCGGATGGCGTCGCTTCCACCCGGACAGGCGGCGATCCAGGTCGGCGAGTGCGCGGCGATCGGCCTCGGTATCACCGTGTTCGGCCCGCCCCGTTCGCCGCGAGACGACCGCCTCGAGCGCGGCGCCGCGCAGCACCGCCTCTTCGATGGCGGCTCCGAGCAGCACCGAATCCGGGGACCCGGCTATCTCGACGACGGCGCTTTCTGCGGGCCGCCCGCGATGACCGTCGCGACCCCGGACGATCGCCACCGGACAGCGGGCCGATACGGCCAGTGCCGCCGCGGTGGAGCCGACGCGGCCCGGCTGAAAGTGGCGCAGTCCGACGGCGCCCACGCAGACCATCGCGGCCGACGCCGACGAGCGGATCAGCGATCCGACCGCGGGTCCGTGGACGATCTCCGTCTCGATCTGCACCGGCGTGCCCGCGGCTCGGATCGCCGTCACCGCCTGGCGGACCGCCAGCTGCGCGGATTGTTCGCCGTCCCCGGGGTCGGTCGCGCACAGCAGGCGTAGCGGAACGTCACGACTCGCCGCCTCGTCGACCGCCCACAGCGCCGCGCGTATCGCCGCTTTGGAACCGTCGACACCGGCGACGATCGACTTGGTTCTGGCTGGCTGCGTCATCGGGCCTCAGTGGCGGACGACAAGCACCGAGCAGTCGGGGTAGCCGACGATCGGATGGCAGTTCGGGGTGGCCAGCGCGGACATCTCTTCCGCGTCGGCACTACCCACCACCGCCAGTTCGATTGCGCTACCGGGCTTTCCGCCGTATTTCGCGCCGGTCCCCGCGGCCACCGTCTGGACGCGGACGTCCGGATAGCGGCGGACCCAGCTGTTCACTCGCCGGTCGATTTGGCGCACGATGGCGTGGCGGCGCCGCCCTTCCTCCATGGCTTGGTGCACCACCTCGTCGTTGTCGGGCTCATCGGTGAGCACGACGGCGATCACACCGAGCTCCGTCGGCAATCCGTCGGAAGTACGAATGATCGCGACCGGGCAGTGCGCCCGCGCCACCAGACCCGTGGCTGTCGGGCCCAACAGCCCGTCGGATGCCCATCCGCGCCTGGCGGTGCCGACACACACCAGGGCCGCGTCCCGGGATTGGTTGATCAACGCCTCCGCGGGATCGCCGGAGACGATCGCCGTCTCGATCTCGACCGGCTTCCGTTCGCTCTGTATGGCGCACTCCGCTTCGGCCAGCGCCATTTCGCCGCGTTCGACCTCCCATTCGGAACGCGGCGCCGATCCGGGGCGCGCCGGTCTGCGCGGCATCACATATACCAGGCGAAGTGGCAGCTGCCGACCTATCGCCTCGTCGATCGCCCACTTCGCGGCGTTGACCGCGGCCTGAGAGCCGTTGACGCCCACGATCACCGCCTTGGCGTCCAGCTGGCTCATGTCGGCTCCTGATTGTTCCGATCGCGCAATTTCAGGCTATTGCGGCCGCGCCCGCTCAGCAGGGGTCGTTAGGCCTCAGCCGCGAAGTCGTTCGTCCCCACCTCTGCCGGTTCGGCGACCAGCTCGAACAATCGCTCTATGTCGGCCCGTTCAAACACCTCCGTACCGGGTGTCATCAGCATCGCCGCGCCCGCCGCGATCCCGTAACGAACCGACTTGGCCAGCGGCCACCCCTGCGTGAGGCCCACCGTGATCGCGGCGACCATCGCATCGCCCGCCCCGACACCACTCCCCCCTGGCATCGGAACCGCCGGAAACCGCTGGCTGGCATGGCGTGTCGCCAGCAGCGCGCCATAGGAACCCAGGGAAACCACGACGACTTGTGCGCGGCCACTGTCGATGAGTTGGTGGGCGGCATCAAGCTGCTCGGACTCGGTGGCGAGCCGGCGACCGACGCATTCCCTGAGTTCTCGCACGCTCGCCTTGAGCAGGAATACCCCTGAGGAGATGTGCTGCAAGCCGCCGCCGGAGGTGTCCAGGACGAGCTTGACGCCCATCTGCCGGCAGAGGTCGGCAACCCGCTGATAGTAGTCGGCAGGTACACCCGGTGGCAGACTTCCGCTTGCCACAACGACTTCGGCCGATTGGGCTGCCACCCGCAATTGGTCGAGGCATTGCTCCTGCTCGAGGACTGTCAGCTCCGGTCCGGGCAGCACAAACCGGTATTGCTGGCCGGTGCTGGTCTCGTTGACGGTGAAACTCTCGCGCGTTTGGGCAGCGATCGGAACCTGCCGGAACGGGACTTCCGCCTCGCCGAGCAGGGTCGTGACGAGACCCCCGTGCGAGCCGCCCGCGGGAAACACCGCCAGCACCGAGCTACCAAGGACCTTCGCGATCCGGGCGACGTTGATGCCGCCTCCGCCCGGGTCGTAACGCGTCGCAGAGCAGCGCAACTTATCGGTCGGCCGCACGACGCCGACACTCGTCGTGATGTCGAGCGCGGGATTCATGGTCAACGTCACGATTCGAGTTCGGCGAACCGGGTCGGAAGGCATCTCCATTTTGGTTGGCTCCGCGGGGGTTAGAGGCCGCTCGGGTACGTTTCCGGCGTTTCGCCGGCGATCCAGAGGCTGGTGACCTCAAGGGGTTCCAGCGCCCGGGTCCTATCGATGTGGATCATCGCGTCGAACTGGTCGGCGGGGCGGACGTGGAAGTAATGGCTCTGCCGTTCGGTCTCCGGGCGGTAGATCACGCCGATGGCGCGCCCCAACCGGACCGCGCTCAGCGGTTCCGCGGCCCCCGGGCTGATGTGTGCCGACACCAGGAATTCGCTCCTGTGTGTCTCGTGCAGGAGTTCTTCGATGCTTCCGTTGAGCGCCGGGCGCACGACCTTACGTTCGGCGATGCCACCCCAGTCGCTGGCGGCGGTGACCGTGCCCGTGTAGGTGCTGAAGCCGACCAGGCGCGCCTCGTCGCCGTGCCGCTGCCGGACCAGTTGGCCCAGTGTGAGTTGTCCATCGGCCCAGACTTCGGTGGCGCGGGCGTCCCCGACGTGAGAGTTGTGGGCCCACACGACGATTCGCGCCGAGGGGATGTCTTGGTGGCGGTCCAGATGCTTCAGCAGCGCCTCGAGCGTCTGGGCCATGTGTTTGTCGCGCAGGTTCCACGAGGTGACTCGCCCGCTGAACATCGCCCGGTAGTAAACCTCCGCGTTGTGCACCGTTTGGGCGTTCTGGTGGGCGTAGAACAATTCGTCCTCGGCGAGCAGACCGTCCCTGCGCGCGTACGCCAGTTCGTTGCGCTGCATGTCGACCAGTTGATCGATGGCTTCCTGTTCACACGATGGGCCGGCGCCGAAGGCGGCCGAGAAGCCGTACGCCTGGCCGTCGTCCGCCGAGGTGTGGTCGAAGCAGGCATAGCGTTCGCGCGCCCGCGCCGCCGCCTTGGGGTCGACGTTGTCGAGGTAGCCGATCACTTCCTGCATCGACCGGTGCAGGCTGTAGAGATCCAGCCCGTAGAAGCCGGCCTGCCGCTGCCCGTTGTTTACGTGCAGCCGGTTTCGGGTGCGCAGCCACTCGACGAAGTCACGCACGACGGTATTGCGCCACATCCACGCGGGGAACCGCTCGAATCCGCTCAACGCCTCGTCGGCACTGGTGTCGTCACCGATGCCGCGAACGTAGCGATTCACCCGGTAGGCGTCGGGCCAGTCCGCCTCCGCCGCGACGGCACAGAAGCCCTTCTCCTCGATCAACCACTTCGTGATTTCCGCGCGGGCCTCGTAGAACTCGTGTGTGCCGTGCGAACTCTCGCCGATCAACACGATGCGCGCATCGCCGATCAACTCCTCCAGCGCGTCACGCGGCGGGACGCCCGCCGGCGCATCGACGGCCACCCGGGCGATCACCTCGGCCGGGGTCCGCTCCGCGACCCTCGCCGGGGTGCCGGTCGTCGGCGTCGCGAGGAGCCGGCGGACCTCTTCGTCGGTCACTTGCCGGAAATCCCAGAACGACTCCCCGACCGCGAGAAAAGGAGTGGGCATGCTCGCGCATACGACGTCGTCGACCTGACCGGCGAATTCCCGGCACGTCGACTCCGGGGCCGCCGGCACGGCGATGACGATGTGCGCGGGCTCGGCCTCGCGGAGCGCCTGGACCGCCGCGAACATGCTTGCACCGGTGGCCAATCCATCGTCGACCAGGATCACCGTCTTGCCTGCCACGTCCACGGGCGGACGCCCGTCGCGATAGGCGGCCTCGCGCCGGATCAGTTCCCGGCCTTCACGCTCGGCGACGGCACGCAGTTCCTGCGGGGTGATACGCAGGCCGCGCACGACGTCGTCGTTGACCACGACGCGGCCCCCGCTCGCCAACGCCCCCACGGCGAACTCCTCATGGCCGGGGGCACCGAGCTTGCGCACGATGAAGGCATCCAGCGGGGCATGCAGCGCCGCCGCCACCTCCCATGCGACGGGTATGCCGCCGCGCGCCAGGCCCAGCACGATCACATCGTGCCGATCGCGGTAGGCACCGAGGAGGCTCGCCAGCACGCGGCCGGCCTCGGCGCGGTCACGGAACACCCGCCGCGGCGAGCGTCGGGTGGCATCAGCTGCTCTGGTCATCACACACCGCGCCTGTAGTCATGGCAGTCTCCTAGATCTTGACCATCGACGAATTCATCCGACCAGCCCGCCGTAATTGCCGGTAGGGCCCGAAGTCCCAGGCTTGCGGGTCGTTCGTCGGCTCAGTCTTTGCGGCGCAGCTCGCCGATATAGGCCATGACCCGGTTGAGGATCAGGTCGTAGGCGTCGCCGTCGTCCACCAGCCGGGGCAGTCCGCGGTGGCGGAGAAAGCCGTCGAGGCGCTTGTCCAGGTTCCAGTCGAGATAGGTGTCACCGGCGTAGGGCGAGTGCAGGAACTCGAACGCGATCTCATCGACGTCGGCATCGGTCATCGACGAGGATCCGTTTGCGGTGGAGTTCATTTGGCTTCCTGCCCGCTCCGAGCGTGATCCCGGATGGCGGCCTGTACCCCGGCAAAGCGTGAGCGTGCCCGCTCGTCGGCGGCCTTCTGTTCGGCGGCCGTCACGACGATCGCGTCGGGACCGGGGAACACGGTCGCCTCCTCCCCGGTGGCCAGCCACCGGACCCGGTACGGCGGTTCGCCATTCGGTGAACGCACCGAGGTGATCAACCCGCGCAGATCCGGTCGCCCGATCGTGCCACTCTTGATGACGAGCCAGTCACCCGCATCGGCATTCACTATCATCTCCCTTCGAAGGTATTGTGGCGCTTCCTTATCGCGTTATCAGCGCATCTCCAAGACCTCGCGCACCGGCCGGCGCGGCGTCGGTTCGGGAGCGCCCTTGCCCGAAAACGCGGTGCCGACCCGGATCAGGACTTGGGGCACCGCTTCGGTCTCGGGTAGGAGCTCGGAAATCATGTCGCGACTGGCCTGCAGCTCCGTCACGTGTGTCACGGTGCAGGTCGCCAGTCCGGCCATGGTGCACTCGAGCAGAACCGCCGAAAGGGCCTGGCCGCACCGGAACGCGTCCGCGCGGCTGTCCCCCGGCGTGGACAGGACAACGATCTTCGCTTGGTCGTGGAGGCTCGCCGAGCTCCCCCGGGCGTGCCCGTCGGCGGGGAATCGGCGGTTCACGCCGTCGGTACGGGGCTGCGCCTCGTTGACCAGGGCGGTCTGAGGTATGCCGTCGTCGTGCCTGCCGGGTGCTGTCCACCAACGCAATTCGTGATGGTAGAGGTCGTCGTAGCGCCGCAGCGCCTCGTTGAGGTGCGCGGCCTCGACCAGCCGCGGCAGTGCGTCGTCGGCCAGTACGTCGAGGGCGGCCAGGTCGGGGTTGAAGGCGCTCCGCAGCACCGGCTCGAAGGACGCCCACCCCTTCGGGGCGCCGAACGGACGCCGGTCGGTCCTGCGACGCAGGATCGCCGCCGCGCGGTCTCGTCGCGCCACGGCGACGTAGTCGGCCGAGACGAAGTCGATGGAGGCCAGGTGGTCGGGGTTGTTGGGATTGGGAAACTCGTCGACGCCGGCGACCCACCCCTCGGCGGCCATTGCGACCCGGAAGTGATCGAGCACCGCGCCGCAGCTGATGATGGACTCGCGTCCCGAGCTGTCGGCCGAGGAAACCATGCGGTGCGGGTCGGCGAAGAGGTCGACGGTCGGGCCGCCGGCAACCCATCGCCATGGCTGGCTGTTGTGCAGCGAGGGGGCGCGGCAGGCGAGCTCCACCGCCCGGGTCAGCACTTTGCTGTCGACCATCGTCTGGGTCATTGTTCTTCGCCTCTCCAACTGTTACTTGGACCTTCGGGCATGCGTGGATCGCGCGCCAGGGTCCTTGGTCCCCTGCGTCAGGTCATTGGGCCCGGGGTCGACTGATGACCTTTGTCTCTATTGCGGCGCCGCCGCGCGGCAAACGATGTAGGCGACCACCCAGACCGAGGACCCCTGATGGACGTCATCCGCAAAACAGCCCATGACCATCGTGTTCGGCCCAACCTGACGGACTACGAGCACGAGCGCGCCCAGTTCCACTGGTCTGACGTACCGGATCTGTGCGAGGGCATGGGGCCCGGCCTCTGCAACATCGCCTACGCCGCCCTTGACCGTCACACCGCCGGGCCGGCCGCGACGCGGACGGCGTTGCGGTTTGTCGTCGATCGCCCCTCGGATGGCGTGATCACCACGCGCGACCTCAGCTACGCCGAGCTCGGCCGACTCTCGAGGAAATTCTCCAGCGCGTTGCGCGCGTTGGGCGTCAACCGGGGCGACCGGGTTTTCGTCGTGATGGCCCGTGGCCCCGAGCTCTATATCTCGATGCTCGGCGCGCTGCGCAACGGCAGCGTCGTCTCGCCGTTGTTCTCGGCCTTCGGGCCGGAGCCGATCGCGACCCGAGTCAACCTCGGGCGCGCCGACGTCCTGGTCACCACGAGGGCGATCTACCAGCGCAAGATCGCCAAGATTCGTGATCGGCTGCCGTCGGTCCGGCACATCTTCGTCGTCGATGACGGGCAGGGCGACGGTGCGCCGCCGGGGACCCTCGACTTCTGGCAGTGGGTGAACGCGGCCGATGAGAACCCGCCGGTCGAGCCCACCACCGCCGACGACCCGGCCTTGCTGCACTTCACCAGCGGGACCACGGGTACACCGAAGGGCGCGATCCACGTGCACGGCGCCGTCGCGATGCACTACGTCACCGGCCTGTATGCACTCGATCTGCACCCGGACGACACCTATTGGTGCACGGCCGATCCCGGCTGGGTGACGGGGACGTCCTACGGCATCATCAGCCCGCTGCTGCACGGGGTGACCTCCATCGTCGACGAAGCGGAATTCGACGCCGAACGGTGGTACCGCATCCTGCAGGACGAGGGCGTGTCGGTGTGGTACACGGCGCCGACCGCCATCCGGATGCTCATCAAGGCGGGACCGGAACTGCCGGCGCAGTACCACTTTCCGCGTTTGCGGTTCATCGCCAGTGTGGGCGAACCGCTCAATCCGGAGGCCGTCTGGTGGGGAAAGCGGGTGCTGGGCTTGCCGATTCACGACAATTGGTGGCAGACCGAGACGGGCGGCATCATGATCGCCAACACGCCCGCGTTCGACATCAAGCCCGGCTCGATGGGCCGCCCGCTGCCCGGGGTGGACGCTTTCATCGTGCGCAGCAACGACGACGGCACCGTCGAGGTGATCGACGAACCCGGCGTCGAGGGTGAGCTCGCGCTCAAACCGGGCTGGCCGTCGATGTTCCGCGGGTACCTGAACGCCGAGGAGCGCTACCGCAGCTGCTTCGCGAACGGCCTGTACCTGACCGGGGATCTCGCGACGGAAGACGCCGACGGCTACTTCTGGTTCGTCGGCCGCAAGGACGACGTGATCAAGTCCGCGGGGCATCTGATCGGGCCGTTCGAAGTGGAGAGCGCGCTGACCGATCACCCGGCGGTGGCCGAGGCGGCCGTCATCGGCATACCCGATCCGACGGTCGGTGAGATGGTCAAAGCCTTCGTCACCCTGAAGGACGGTGTCGTGGCTGATGAAGACCTGCGGCTGGAACTGCTGGGCCACGCGCGCAAGCGGCTCGGGGCCACGGTGGCGCCCAAGGAGATCGAGTTCGTGGACTCCTTGCCGCACACCAGTAGCGGCAAGATCATGCGGCGCCTGCTCAAGGCCCGCGAACTGGGGCTGCCGGAGGGCGACACCTCCACCATCGAGCAGCACCCGGCCCACCAATCCGAGGGAGTACCGTCGTGACCGATACGAAGCTGGCCCATGAGCTGTTGTCGGACATGATCCGCGTTCGGCGCATGGAGGAAAAATGCGCAGAGCTCTACAGCGCGGCCAAGATTCGCGGATTCCTCCACCTCTACGTCGGTGAGGAAGCCGTGGCCGCCGGATCGCTGCGCGCGCTGGCCGACGACGACGCGGTGGTCGCGACCTACCGTGAGCACGCGCACGCCCTGTTGCGGGGCATCCCGATGACCTCGATCATGGCCGAGATGTTCGGCAAGCAGGAGGGCTGCTCGCGTGGACGCGGCGGTTCGATGCACTTGTTCGACGGGTCCAAGCGGTTCTACGGAGGCAATGCGATCGTGGCCGGTGGCCTGCCGCTGGCGGTGGGCATCGCTATGGCCGACGCCATGCTGCAGCAGAAGCGCGTGACCGCCTGCTACTTCGGCGACGGAGCGGTGGCCGAAGGCGCCTTCCACGAGTCGTTGAACATGGCGGCCCTGTGGAACCTTCCGGTGCTGTTCTGTTGCGAGAACAACCTTTACGCGATGGGCACCGCGCTGGATCGGGCGCAGTCGCAGACCGATCTCACCGCCAAGGCGGCCGCCTACCGCGTGCCGACGCTGGCCGTCGACGGCATGGACGTCGAAGCGTGCCACACGGCCGCGCAGGAGGGGGTCGATCACGTCCGCGACACCGGCGGCCCGTTCTTCATCGAATTCCGCACCTACCGCTTCCGGGCGCATTCGATGTTCGATCCCGAACTTTACCGGGACAAGGTCGAAGTCGAACGGTGGCGCGAGCGCGACCCGATCCAGGCGTTCACCGAGAAGTGTTTGGGCGACGGCACATTGTCCGAGGCGGACGTGCGTGAGCTCGAAGACGCGGCGGCCACCGAGATCGAGGCCGCGGTGGCGTACGCCGAGGCCGGAACCTGGGAGGACGTGGCGGATCTCGAACGCGACGTGCTGACTCCGGAGCCGGTGCGATGAAGACCAGCTACCGAACCGCCGTGCACGACGCCATGCGCGACGCCCTGCGCGATGACGCGCGGGTATTGCTGATGGGCGAGGACGTCGCGCGTTACGGGGGAACCTACGCGGCCTCCAAGGGCCTGCTGGACGAATTCGGCCCCGACCGCGTGCGGGACACGCCGCTGTCGGAACTGGGCTTCGTCGGGATCGGAATCGGCGCGGCGCTGGGTGGGTTGCGCCCGATCGTGGAGGTCATGACGGTCAACTTCAGCCTGTTGGCCCTCGATCAGATCGTCAATACCGCTGCGGCCCTTCGCCATATGTCCGGCGGGCAGTTCTCGGTACCGCTCGTAGTCCGGATGGCGACGGGCGCCGGGCGCCAGCTCGCCGCCCAGCATTCGCACAGCCTCGAACCGTGGTACGCCCACATCCCGGGCATCAAGGTGGTGGCTCCGGCCACCGTCGAGGACGCGTACGGCATGCTCGCCCCCGCCCTGGCGGACCCGGACCCGGTGGTGATCTTCGAGCACGTTCAGCTCTACAACACCTCGACGGATGTCGACGTCCTCACTCCGACGGACATCTCCCGGGCGGCGGTCCGCCGCAGCGGCAGCGACGTTACCCTGATCACCTACGGCGGCAGCCTGCCGAAGACGCTCGACGCCGCCAATGAGCTTTCGCTAGCCGGAATCGATTGCGAAGTAATCGATCTGCGGGTCCTGCGTCCGCTCGACGACGCCACCATCCTGGAGTCCGTCCGCAAGACGCATCGGGCGGTGGTGGTCGACGAGGCGTGGCGCACCGGCAGCCTGGCCGCGGAAGTGATCGCGCGCGTGATGGAGGGCGCCTTCTACGACCTCGATGCACCGGTGGGCCGGGTCTGCAGCGCCGAAGTTCCCATGCCCTACGCCAAGCACATGGAAGAGGCGGCCCTCCCCCAGACCGCCAAGATCGTCGCCGCCGTGCAGGGCCTGTTCGGGGACCCGTCGTGATCGAGTTCAAGATGCCCTCGCTCGGCTCCGACATGGATGAAGGCACCCTGAACGAGTGGCTGGTCAAGCCCGGGGACAAGGTGACACGCGGACAGGTCGTGGCGATCGTCGAGACCACCAAGGCCGCCGTCGAAGTCGAATGCTGGCAGGAGGGCATCGTCAGCGAGCTCGTCGTGCCCATCGGTGAAACCGTCCAGGTAGGAACGACATTGGCCACCCTGACGGCGCCCGGTGAGGAGGCGGAGACGCCAGCGCGTCCGTCGCCGGAAGCGGCGACCACTTCGGCGCCCGCACCGGCGGCCACGCCGGCCACCGCACCTGCGACCGCGCCGCCGACGCCGACACCGGTCCCCAGCGCTGCCCCGACCGCCCCCGGACACCGGCGGTGGGTGTCCCCGGCCGCGCGGCGGTTGGCCCATTCGCTGAGCGTCGATATCGACGCGGTGAGCGGCACCGGACCCCAGGGCGCCGTCACCATCAACGACGTCGAGCATGCGGCCGCAGCCAGGCCGGTCGAGGTCAAGCCGGTCGGTCAACCGGCGGCCAAGGCGACGGCGGCCTACCGCGCGACCCAGATGCGCAAGTCGATCGCGGCGGCGATGAGCCGGTCGAAGCGGGAGATCCCGCACTACTACCTCGCCGAAGAGATCATGCTGGAAAAGGCGCTGTCCTGGCTGACGACGAGAAATGCGCAGCGATCCATCGACGAACGGGTGCTGCCGGCCGTCTTGCTCTTGAAGGCCGTCGGCGTCGCCGCACAGCGCTTCGGCGAATTCAACGGATTCTGGCGGGAAGACGGGTTCGAGCCCGCGGCGGGGGTGCACGTCGGTGTCGGGATCTCGCTGCGCGGCGGCGGCCTCGTCGCGCCGGCCATCCACGACGTTCCGGAGAAGAAGCTGGACGAATTGATGGACGATCTCACCGATCTGGTGGCGCGGGCACGGTCCTTCTCGCTACGGAGTTCGGAGATGTCGGACCCGACCATCACGCTGACCAACCTCGGCGACCAGGGCGTCGACGCGGTCTTCGGAGTCATCTACCCGCCGCAGGTCGCGATCGTGGGCTTCGGCCAACCGGCCGAGCGGGTCTGTGTGATCGACGGCGGGATCCGGGTCGTCACAACGGTTCAGGCCACGCTCGCCGCCGACCACCGCGCCAGCGACGGACACCGGGGCGCGCTATTCCTGGCCGCGATCAACGAGCTGCTCCAGCAGCCCGACCTACTAGAGAAGTGATGCGCAATGACGAATGAAGACACCCGCGCCGGCGTGCTGTCGGTGCTGACCACCATCGCCCCCGAAGTCGACCCCGAAGACATTCGCGACGACGTCCTGCTGCGCGATCAGGTCGACCTGGATTCCATGGACTGGCTGAGCTTTCTGCGCGGGATCCACAAGAGATTCCATGTCGATATCCCTGAGTCGGACTACGCGACGTTGCGGACACTGGCCGACGTCGTCGGCTACGTGGAGACCAACGCCTCCAAAGTCTGAGCCGCGCGGCATTTTTCGGGGAGCACTCAACAGGGGGCTGGCATGAAAGTTACGAGGCCGGACATCGGCGTGCTCGAACGGGCGGTGCTGCTCGCCTGCCGCGCCCCCTCCGTGCACAACAGCCAGCCCTGGCGCTGGGTGGCCGAGGACGGCGTCCTGCGCCTCTTCGTCGACCGGCAGCGGGCGATAGCCGCCACCGACCATTCCGGCCGCGAAGTGATCCTGTCCTGTGGCGCCGTCCTGAACCACCTCTGCGTCGCCATGACCGCTGCGGGCTGGGAACCGAGAGTCGATCGGTTTCCCGACCCCGATGACACCGACCAGCTGGCCTCGGTCACCTTCGGTCCGCTAGAGCACGTCACCGAAGCCGAGCACCGCCGCGCCGAAGCGATCCTGCAGCGCCGCACCGACCGACTTCCGTTGGGCCGACCCACGTATTGGGACCTGTTCGAACCCGCACTGCGTGACACGTTCGACGACACCGAGGTCGCCCTCGACGTTCTGCCCGACGATGTGCGACCGCTCCTGGCGGAGGCGTCGCAACTCACCGAGGAGCTTCGCCGCGACGACTCCTACTACCACGCCGAACTCGACTGGTGGACTTCGTCGTTCGCATTGGCCGAGGGGATGCCGCCAACGGCGCTGGCCTCCGACAAGGAGAGCTGGCGGGTCGACGTGGCCCGCAGCTTTCCGATCAGGAGCCACGCGGACCGGCGCGCCGAGGTCAAGGTCGACTGGGCGAAGATCCTGGTGCTGTCGACCCCCGAGGACACCAGGTCGGACGTGCTGCGGTGCGGTGAGGTGCTGTCGACGGTCTTGCTCGAGTGCACGGTCGCCGGGATGGCGACCTGCCCGCTCACCCATCTGATCGAACTGGACGAGAGCCGTGACATCGTGCGCGAACTCGTCGGCCTGCCCGGCGAGCCGCAAGTGTTGGTTCGCGTGGGCATCGCGCCGCCGCTGGAGCACCTCCCGGCGGCGACCCCTCGACGCCCGCTGGGCGATGTCCTGCGGGTCCGCTAGCCGGCGCGCTGGGCGACGTATGGGCAACTGGGTAAAGAACTTTGGTCCCGCACCTGCGGGACTTTCGGCCGGCGCCGCCGGTCGGCATCGCCAATACCATCGAGCGTGTAGTGCCGTCGACGAAGAGGACAACTGATGTCGCTGATCGATAATGGGGTTTCGATCCTGCCGGTGAACGAATGCTGGGAGCTGCTGGCTGGTGTGACGTTGGGACGCCTGGTCACCAGCGTTGGTAACCAGCCCGAGATCTTCCCGGTCAATTACGTCGTGCAGCGCAATACGGTGCTGTTTCGTACGGCGGAGGGTACCAAGTTGGTCAGCACGGCGATCAACAACCGGGTGCTGTTCGAGGTCGACGATCACAATGTCGCCGAAGGCTGGAGCGTGATCATCAAGGGCACCGCGCGTTCCTGTCGCAGCAACGAGGAAATCGAGGAAGCCGAGCGCGCTCAGGTACTGCCCTGGACGGCCACGGAGAAGTCGCACTTCGTGCGGATCATTCCCGAGGCGGTCACGGGCCGCCGGTTCCGTTTCGGTGTGCCGCTGGACTGACCCCGCGGCTAGCCCGGCCTGATCCGGCGCGGGCGCGGGACGAATTCCAGCGACAGCAAGACCAGCAGCGCAGCCGGAATATGGTGGGCGCACAACACCACGTAGCGCCGATCGGACAGCGCGTGGAACTTGCGGAGGTAGCGGTACAGGGACTCGAGCCGGATCAGCGGGTCCAGCAAGTGGATCAGCCACAGCGCGATCCGCTGCAGGGACCCGGGTTCAGCGGCCTCGAAGATTTCCGGGAACGCGGCGAACGCCAGCGAAAGACGCTGTCCGCCAGTGGCGCCCGCGTGGGCGATCATGTCGACGCTGAGCCGCTCGTCGACGCCGTTGGGGGCCCCCGGGCGGCGGAACGGCACGTCGAGGCTGACTTCCGATCCCCCGCCGGCGGTCAGGTATCGGTGAAACGCGACAGCCCGCCCGCGCCCGTCCCGCGCGATGGCCAACCACACACCGGGGAAGCGGCCCTGCAACGCGCCGTCGAGGTTCATGCAGAAGCCGCGGTCGGTGCGCACCGCGCGGTGAGCGGCGTATAACACCTCGGTCAGCTCGGCCAGCGTTGCGCCGCTGAGCTTTTGTTCCTCGACGATCTCGGTGGTGACACCGCAGTTGTGCGTGCGCTGCACCGCCTGGCGCAGGTTGCGAAATCGGCGGCCCCGCAGGGTGAAGTGGCGGACGTCGACGACGACGTCGCGGCCGATCGGCACCGACAGCATCGGCTGCCCCACGGTGTCCCTGCGCCACAATCGAAGGTGGCGTTCGCCGGCGGCCAAGACGATGATCTGCCATCCCCGGCCGCGGCACATGCGGACGAAATCGGCTACCAGAGCGTCGAATTGCGCCGCATCGCCAATCGGGTCGCCGCTGACTACGGCGAACCCAAGCCGCGCGCGGTAGGCGATCGCCGCGGTGCCGTCGGGATTGAAGTGATAGCTCTTGCTGGAATGCATGGCGAACGGCGCCAGTGGATCCCCCCGCGTGGCGTCGACCAGCGCCCACACCTGGCCCAGCAGCTCCGGCTGCGGTCGGGCCGTGGTGGGTGACATCAGCGCGAGCCCACTGCCGGCGATCAGAACGTTGCCCAGCACGGCCCAGGACAGGAAATGCGCGCCCAGCCCGGCGCCTACCGCCACGGCCGCATACATCGCGTGTGCCGAGGTCACCGGACGGCCGAGAAAGATGCCGCGAGCGATCAGAGCGGCCGCGCCCAGTAGCGCCACCGACCAGCCGAACCGGCCCGGGGCAACCCGTTCGTAGCCGAGGTACGCTCGCGCGACCAGGACCACCAGCCAAACCAGGACGCACAGCAGCATCAGCACGCTGACGCGGCGTGCCGCGGGGACGTCGGCGCCGACCAAGACCCGTTCCCCGCCGCGCACGACGTTGGTCGCGCGGCTTCCGGGGGTGATCTTCATGGGGCCACTAGCGCACGACGAGCACGGAGCATTCGGGGTGGCGGAAGAGGGGATGCCCTTGGGGCCCGACCAATTGAGCGAGCTGACCGGCCTCGTCGGCCCCGATCACGGCGAGCTGAACCCTCTCGTCGTTGGCGCTCAGGTAGCTGGCGATGCCGTGCTTGGTAGTGATCGGGTAGACCCGCACCTCGGGATAGTGCTGCCGCCATGCCGCGACCCGGCGTTCGAATTCGCCGTCGGCGTGCTCGGTGAGTTCCTCGGGCCGGCCGCCGAGCACCAGCATCGGGGCCCTGCGCAACTTCGCCTCCGCCGCAGCGAAATTCACGACGGCGTCGTTGCCGGGTGCGTCCGTCATCCGGACCACGATCCAGTTGATGTCGGGCGCCGGCCGGTCGGATTCGGTCCGCAAGACCGCGACCGGACAACGCGCCTTCTCGGCGAGCTCCGTGGCCGTCGAACCCACGATGGAGCGTGCGTAGCGTCCGATGCCGACACAACCGACGCAGATCATTGCCGCATCCCAGGATGCCTCCAACAGCACAGAGCCGGCCGGGCCCCGCGGCACGTCGGTTTCGATCGCGACCGCCTTACCCGTGGCCTCCACGGCCAACCGTGCTGCATGCAGCGACTTCTCGGCGTGTGCGAAGTCGCGCTCGTACTCTTCCGCGGAATCGTGCGCCGGCTTGATAACGGAGATGAGACGCAGTGGCGCGCCGCGGGTGATCGCCTCGTCGACACCCCATAGCGCCGCCGTGATCGCCGCCGCCGAACCGTCGATTCCTACCAGGATTGGTTTCATGATCCGACCTTTCTGCTGTCGAAGTTAGGCAGTCCGCTCGGTCGGCGCTAGGGTCGTTCGGCCTTCCCGCGGTGGACCAATGGGCAACGCGGGCAAAGGCGGGAGCTGTCAGATTGTTTCGACCGACGAACGGATCGGCGCTGGCTCGGCGGGCCGCTCCGCCCGCCGCTTGATCGCAAGCATCAGCCCACGGGTCCCGAGCGCTATCAACGGCCTGGCCAGTTCCATCACAAACACTTCCCCCGGGTAGCGCAGGGCGATTCGAGCGCGCGCCAGCAGCCGGACGCGGTCCTCCCAGTGCGGCTGGAGATGAAGGGACAAGACCACGTTCCACTGCGGCTCGGATCGCATGGCATTGAGGACCACGTATTTTTCGGGCACGATCTCCGTGACGCGTAACGTCAACCCGCCGGGTAACCCCATCCAGCCCTCGGGAGCCAGGCGCACCGAATCCCCCACCCGCAGTCCCTCGCTAGCATCTTGCCCTGCACCGCTTTCCGCCTCGGAGCCGTAGCCTTCTCTCCTGTCCCGGCCGATCTGCAGGAGCCGGGACCAGACCACGGACGCGGTTGCATCGATGTCGACCGCCTCGGTCGTCTGAACCGCCGGATCGCTGACCAAGGCGTCACCCGGCACGCGCATCTGCGACTCCGCCTTGGTTGCACCCCAGTTGCGGTAATACCTGCGCGCGCAGTAGAGCGCGGTGAGCAACACGGTGGTCTGGGCGATCCGCCTCGACATCTTGGACATGGCGCCAGTCTGCGCGGAGCGCCCCGATGCCTGCGAGGGTCCTTGGTCCTTGGTGGTGCGCCGATATGCTCTGCGCGCCGCTGAAGGGTCCTAGCCGGCCGGGGTGATCAGACCGTAATGGCCGTCGTAGCGGTGGTAAAGCACGCTGGCGCAGCCATAGGCGGCGTGAATGAAGAACAGGAACGGCAGGCCGAGCATGGCCAGCCGGTCGGCGGCTCCCTCTTCGGTGAGGCACGGCAGCGGTTGTTGGCTGATCGTCACCGGCAACGCATGCCGGCTCACCCGGTCGGTCAGAGCCGGCGCGGCCAGCGCGAGGCGGTAGCCCGTCGGCCCGGCGCGATACAGCACACTTGCGGTGCCCGTGCCCTTCTCCGTGAACAGGTGAAAGTCGTAGTCGAGCAGGTCCATTTCGCGGGCGGCATCGTCGACGGTGCAGGGCGCCATCGTGAACGACTTGCGCCGGATGACGCGGCGCTGATCGGCCGGACGGGGGAAATAGTTCGGCCGGTGCGCCGGCTCGGACTCATGCCGCCATTCGTGGGGGCCCGCCGGCGGCAGCTCGCCGCGGCGCGCGTCCCAGCGCCCGGCGGCGCGTTCGAGGCGGCGGCGCAATCGCGCCACGAGAAGATCGACCGCTTCCCGCGCCGTGTCGGCCTGGACCTGGGCGCGGACCGCTCGGCCATCGACGTCGAGATTGGCTTGCGCGACGACGGGCCGCTGCACCGCCGGGTCGCGATGTCTGCTCAGTCTCACACGGGCGTGCCGCACCGGCCGGCTCGCGTACCGCGTGAGCTCACCGACCTTGGTGCGGGCGTACTCGGCCGCAGCGGGAAGCTCGTCCCGGATGGCTACCTGCACGTCGATGTCCTGTGGCGGTTGTGTCCTGTGGCGCATGGTTAAAGTGCTACGTCACGAAACCGGCTGCGGGACAGGGTCAAAGGTCACCCGATCCTTCATTGCAGTGCCGCCGCCCGCGCCAGCTTCTCCTCGGATTCCCCGGGGCTCTTGGACGCGTCGGTCTCACGCGCCAAGAAGGCGGTGAGTTCCCCGATCGCGGTCATCAGCGGGGCCGGGAAGACGATGGTGGTGTTCTTCTCCACCCCCAGTTCGAGCAAGGTCTGCAGGTTGCGCAGCTGCAGGGCCAGCGGGTGACGCATCATGGTGTCTGAGGCGTCGCCGAGGGCAGCCGCGGCACGGGCTTCCCCCTCGGCCGCAATGATTTTGGCCCGCTTCTCCCGCTCCGCCTCGGCCTCGCGCGCCATCGCGCGTTTCATGCTGTCGGGGAGCTGAATGTCCTTGAGCTCTACCAAGGTGACCTCCACGCCCCAGTCCACCGTGGTGGCGTCGAGGATCTGGCGAATGCTGCCGTTGATCTTCTCGGTTTGGGCGAGCACCTCGTCGAGGGAATGTTGCCCGACGACATTGCGAAGGGTGGTCTGTGCGATCTGATCGATGGCGGCGTGGACGTTTTCGATCACCACGACGGCCTTGCGGGCATCGACGATCCGGAAATAGGCAACCGCGGCGATGTCGACACTCACGTTGTCGCGGGTGATGATGCCCTGGGACTGGATGGGCATGGTCACGATCCGCATCGAAATCCGCCACAGGCGGTCGATGATCGGAATGATGATCCGCAACCCGGGTTCGCGAACGCCGATCACGCGGCCGAGGCGGAAATGCACACCCCGTTGGTACTGCTGCACCACCCTGATCGACGCCGCCAGCAACACCGCGACGACAATGCCCAAGACCACCAGAATTGCGGCAATCTGGCCCATCACGATCACCTCGATCCGCTTCGCACCGTCACGAAGCCGCCGGAGAGCCGGCGGCCCGCTTGTGAATCCGGGCGGCGAACGCCGCCGCGCGATCGAGGTCGTGTTCGTTGGGCCGCCCCCGGTTGATCCCGCCGATGAATCCGAACGGCCCAACCGTGTCGAACCCCCGGCACGAGAACGATCCGACGACCTCGAACCCCTTCTGCTCGAGCTTCTCCCGAACGGGTTTGTGGTAACCCAACAGCGGAACCTCGCGTGCGCCGCTGGTGAAAAACGTGAAGGCCGCGGTTGGGTGGTCGGCGGCCGGGAGCTGACGGATCAATTTGCGCAGCCTCGCGTCCATCATCATGTAGTAGATGCCGGAACCGAACCCGACGAGGTCGTAGTCGTGAACGGTGCCCGGGTCGACCGACTCCGGTGTGACGACCTCGGCACCCAGCACCGCGGCCATCCGATCGGCCACCAGGCGGGTGTTGCCATGCGACCTCGAAGCGCACACGATAAGCGACCTCATGGCCAACTCCTTTGCGAATGTGGCTCAGACGGTTCCATGCTCCGCGGGAATGGCGGCCTCGGTAAGGGCGCAAAGGCACAGCGCCGTGAGGGCCTTGGTCACTTCTGTGAATCGTCCCTGCTGAAAGCCGAAATCGGCAGACGAACCGAGGTCCTTCACGGTCGGGACTTCGGTCCCTATCCACGTGCCCGGCGAACCGGTCGAATAGGGGTTGTGACTGTGACAGTTCCCGCAACGGATGCCGGTGCGAAGATCATCGTCCTCGAGTCGCATCCGGCCTGGATTTCAGCGCAACGACAGGCGGCCGAGCGCGTCGAGGCGATGCGCCGTCATCCGTCATCGATGACCCGCCCGTCCCATTGGGCCGAAGCCCAGCTGCGGCGGCCCCGGCCGTGACTCGAATAGCGGCGAGAGCGCTGGCGTTGCCGGCCGCCGCCCTCATGCTGTTGGCGGGGCCGGCGGGCATGGCGGCTGCCGACAGCGGGCGTCCACAAGCCAAGCCCGAGGAGCGGGCAGCGGCTCTGATCCGGCCGTCCATCATGTATCTCGCCGGTGAAGGCTACGGGCTGGTCCGGCTCCCCAACGGTGAGGTGATGTCCCAATTCGGGCGAGGCACCAGCATGCCGTTCCTGGCCACCTGGCACTGCACGGCCTTCGTCGTCAACCCCGACGGTTGGGTGGCGACGGCGGGCCACTGCGTCGACCCGGCGAGCGCCACACTTCTGATCCTCAAACGGGCCGCCCTCCAATACCAGAACGAGTATCCGGATGCGCCCGAGTCGAGCGATCCGGCGGTCACGTTGGACTGGCTGCAAAAGAACGCGAGGGTGGAAGGCGACACACCCGGCCAAGGCCCCCACGTGGGCATCACGCTGATGTCGGGCACGGGAACGAAACTCGTGGATAAGTTGGCCGCCAACGTCGCCGATTTCCGGCCGATGGGGAAGGGCGACGCCGCTCTCCTCAAGATCCCCAAGCGCAACCTACCGTCGTCGGAACTCGCTACCGATGCCGACGTCACTATCGGCACGCCCGTCCTCGCGGTGGGCTTCCCCGAGAGCACCCAAAACATCACCGGCCCTTCGCTCGACCCCACCTACAAGAGCGGCAAGGTCAGCAAGAAGTCCCTCGCGGGATCCAATCCCGAGTACGAGATCGACGCCGCGATGACCGACGGCATGAGCGGTGGACCGACGGTCGGGCTGAACGGAAAAGTGCTCGGCGTCAACAGCTTCGCCCCGGTCAACGAAACACAGCCGTTCAACTTCATCACGCCGGCCGACGGCATCGCTGCGATATTGGCCGGCAAGGGTGTGAAGCCGGCGCTTGGACCCGCGGACCGGTTCTACCGCAAGGGATTGACCGACTTCTATGCGGGTCGCTACACCGATGCGATCGACGAGTTCGACCAGACCCTGGCGATGTCGCCCGGCTACCCCGGTCTGGACGATCTCAAGACAACGGCGGTCAACCTGCGCCAGCAGTACGGGGATTCCTCCCCGCTGAGCGGACGGAATCTGTTGTGGTACCTCGTCATCAGCGTCGCTTCGGTGCTCGGGCTCGGCGCCGGCCTGACCTACCTGGGGCTCAGGCTCCATCGTCGCGTCCCCACGGCACCCGACGTACAACCGCTTCGTCTGATGCCCAAGCATGAGTTGGATGCCGGTGAACCGCACTTCTGCGCACATTGCGGGGCCGAGCACCACCCGAGCGAGCAGTTCTGCCCGAACTGCGGCAAGCACATAGACCTTCCTGCGGCGGTACGGGGAACCGGACTGATTTCCTGACGGATGGCCTATCGGTGAGCGCGGGATTATCAACCAGGGTGGCGGCCCGGTTCGACGATGCGGCGGCCCGCACTCGGGGAGCCCTTGCACAGCACGGATTCGGCGTGCTGACCGAAATAGATGTCAGGGCGAAGGTGCAGGTTCAGCTTGGTGTGGAGATGGAGGACTACCTGATCCTGGGCGCCTGCGATCCCGCCGTGGCGTATCGCGCCATCGGTGTGGATCGAGAGATCGGCCTGCTGCTGCCGTGCAACGTGTTGGTGCGCGCCGACCCGGGTGACCCGGGCACGGTGATCGTCGAGGCGATGGATCTCGGGCTCCTGGTCGAGGTGACCGGTGAGCCTGCGCTCATCGCGATCGCCGCCGAGATCACCGAGAATCTGCGTGCCGCGATCGCTTCGCTGACCGAAAGCGATTGATCTCGGCGGCGACCATGCCGACCACCACCGGGACGGCTCGTTCGACCATCGGGCTCAGCCCATCCCCATGGCCGGTGTCTGCCGCCTCGACGGCGAAGACCACCACCGCGCCGGGTACCCGCCCGAGCTCTCGAGCCAGCGCATGGGTGCGGCCGATATCGATGCTGTGCGAGCTCAACCCCTCGGCTTGGGTGGGCACCTCGTCCAGCTGGTAGCGATGGACGCGGCCCGGGGCCGCCGGGGTGACGACCGCCGCGTCGATGACCACGGCCAGCTCCGCCCCGCTCCACGCGTCGAGAACCCCCAACGGTTCCGCAATGCCCGTATGCACAACGACGTTCGGCCAGGCGAGGCGTTCCATTGCCATCGCAGCGGCCACGCCGACGCCGTCGTCGCGCCGGTAGCAATTGCCGAGCCCGATCACGGCAACCCTGCCGGCACCCTCGGTCATCGTCGCTGCACCGTCAGCGTCAAGAAGTGCGCCGAGCAGGAAATGCATGGGTCGTAATTACGAATCACCCGCTCGCACAGGGCCGTCAGGGCGGCATCGTCCAAGGTGAGGTTGTCGGACACCACCCGGGCGAGATCCGCTTCAATGGCGGCCTGGTTCTGCGATGTGGGCGGGATGATCGTCGCCGCACAGACCAGCCCGCCATGATCAATGTCGTAGCTGTGATACAGCAGGCCACGGGGCGCCTCGCTGACGCCGTGCCCGGTTCCCGGCCGGGCCCGTACGTCGACGAAAGGCCGTGGCGGCCGCTCGTATCCGTCGATGATGCGCAGCGCCTCTTCGATCGCGTAGACGACCTCTACGGAGCGAACGATGATGCTGCGAAACGGATTTCGGCATTCCTGCGAGAGCCCGGCCGCCGCGGCCGCCTGGGCCGCGATCGGTGAAAGAGCCGACGAGTTCAGGCTATAGCGCGCCAGGGGGCCGGTGATGTAGCGGCCGCCGTCGAGCGTCGCGTGCAGGGCGGTGGAATGGGGCACCTGCAACTCGCGCACGTGCTCGGTGAAGTCGTTGACCGCGAACGCCTCCCCGGCGCTGCGCGCGATGACGCCGTTCTCGATCGGATACTGGCCGACCTGGCTCAGCGCCAGCATCTCATGGTCGAGTTCGAGGTCGGGGAAGTCGAAACCGGCTACCCACTCGACCGTCGCGACCGCGTCGTCGAGCGCCCGGCGTAACTGCTCGGCGACGGGAGCGAACTGCGACCGGCTGGGCACCGAGTAGAACCCACCCAGGCGCACGTTGATCGGGTGGATCGACCGCCCGCCGACGAAGTCCATCAGCGCATTGCCCGCCTTCTTCAATCGCAGGCCGCGTTCGACGATCTCGCGCTCGTCGCGAGCCAGCGCGATCGCATCGGGGTAGCCGAGGAAGTCGGGTGCGTGCAAGAGATAGATGTGCAGCATGTGGCTGTGAATCCACTCGCCGCAGTACAGCAGCCGGCGCAGCGCGACGAGCTCTGGATCCACCTCGACGCCACAGGCGCTTTCGATCGCGTTGCAGGCGCTCACCTGGTAGGCGACCGGGCAGATTCCGCACACCCGCGCGGTGAGATCCGGCGGCTCGGTGTAGGCGCGTCCTCGCAGGAATGCTTCAAAAAATCGGGGCGGCTCATAGATGTTCAATTCGACGGTTTGCAGCGCACCGTCCTTGAGCGTGACGTGCAGCGCCCCTTCGCCTTCCACCCGGGTCAGGGTGCCGACGGACAGCGTCCGGGTCGCCGGGTTCACGGCTTGCCCCGCTCGGCAGCGAAGTTCACGACGTTGAAGGTCGAGAACACCCGGTCGACGTCACCGTCGGACATCCCGTCGCGGCGCAGCAACGGGATCAGTGTCCCGATTTGCGGCGCCGCGGACGGGCCGAAACAGCCGTAGCAACCGCGATGATGGCTGGGGCACAACGCACCACACCCGGCGTGGGTGACCGGCCCCAGGCACGGAATGCCGTCGGCGACAACGACACACGTGGTCCCACGCAGCTTGCACTCGGTGCACACGGTCTTGGCCGGGAGCCGGGGTTTGCGCCCGATCAGCAGGGCCGCCAAGGTGTCGAGCAGCTGGCCCCGATCGATCGGGCAGCCCGGCACCTGGTAATCCACCTTGACGTGCGCCGAGGCGGGCGTCGAGGTTGCCAGCGTGTCAATGTATTCCGGCTTGGCATATACGACGGATGCGAACTCGGCGACGTCGGCGAAGTTGCGCAGCGCCTGCACTCCCCCGGCCGTCGCGCACGCGCCGATGGTTACCAGCACCTTGGACTGGTCGCGGATTTCGCGGATCCGTTGCTCGTCGTGATGGGTGGTGATGGAGCCCTCGACAAGAGACACGTCGTAGGGTCCGCCGACCATCGAGCTCGACGCTTCGGCGAAGGTGGCGATCTGCACCTGGTCGGCGAGGGTCAGCAACTCGTCCTCGCAGTCGAGCAGCGTCAGCTGGCAACCGTCGCAGGAAGCGAACTTCCACACGGCCAGAGTGGGACCCATTACAGCTCCTTGACTGCCAGTAGCGGGGCGGCGACGTCGTAACCGACGACAGGCCCGTCGCGACACACCAGCAACTGGCTCAGCTGGCAGTGGCCGCACGTTCCGATTCCGCATTGCATGTTGCGCTCCAGCGATACCCGAATATCGTTGGCAGCCATACCTTTGGCCAACAACGCCTCCGCGGCGAACCGCAGCATCGGCTCCGGGCCGCATAGAAACGCGGTGGTGCGGTCGGGATTCAACGCGAGCCGCTTCAGCGGCTCGGTGACCAGGCCGACCTCGCCGCGCCAGCCATGGACCGGGACGTCGACGGTCAAGTGCAGTTCGATCTGCGGGTCGGCGGACCACGTCTCGAGCTGGGCGGCGAACACGAAGTCCTCGCGCGAGCGGGCGCCCGCGATCAGGATCAGCTTGCCGTAGCGCGCCCGCGCGGCCAGTGCGCCCAGTATCGCCGGGCGCAGCGGGCACAGCCCCACACCCCCGGCGACCATGACCAGATCTCGCCCGGCGGCTTCCTCGAGCCCCCAGGTCGTGCCGAACGGGCCCCGCACCCCGATGACTGCGCCCGGCTGCGCGTCGTGCAGGGCGCGGCTCACCGCCCCGACCGCGCGGATGGTGTGCGTGATCGAGCCGTCGGTGACCGTGGGGTCGCCGCTGATGGAGATCGCGGCCTCGCCGACGCCGAAGGCGTAGAGCATCATGAACTCCCCGGGCTGTGGGGTGCGCAGGGCTTCGCCGAGCGGTTCGAGGCACAGGGTCGCCGAGTCGGGGCTTTCCACGACGCGGCTGCGTACCCGGTAGGGGTTGGGCGCCATCGAGGACGGTGGTGTGCCGTCAGTCATCGCGGGCCATTTTGTTCATCTCTTCGGTGATGTCGATCCCGGTGGGGCACCAGGCGATGCAGCGCCCGCAGCCGACACAGCCGGAGGAGCCGAACTGGTCGTGCCAGGTGCCCAGTTTGTGGGTGATCCAGTGCCGGTACCGCGATTCCGGGGACTGGCGCACGCTGCCGCCGCCGTGCACGTAGGTGAAATCGAACTCGAAACACGAAGCCCAGTGCTGCCAGCGCTCGGCGTGCTCACCGGTCAGGTTGCTGACGTCCTCGGTGCTTGTGCAGTAGCAGGTCGGGCACACCATCGTGCAGTTGCCGCAGGTCAGGCAGCGGCTGGCGACCTCCTCCCACTGCGGCGATTCGCGCGACTCGATCAGCAGGTTGCGCAGGTTGGTGTCCGGCATCGCGCGGCCCATCCGGTGCGAAGCGGCCTGCACCGCGGCGTGCGCCGAATCGATCTCCGCATCGTCGGCAACCCGATGGGGAACTGCGGCAAGGACTTCGGCACCCTCGTCGGTGCCCACCTCGACCACGTAGGTCACGCCATCGTCGTCGGGCCGCTCCGTGAGGGCCAAGTCGTAGCCCGGTCCGGCCGCGGGGCCGGTGCCCATCGAGGCGCAGAAGCACAGGCCGCCCGGCTCCGTGCAATTCACCGCGACCACGAAGATCTGGCGATGCCGGCGGACGAAGGAGTTGTCGGGGAACTGGCCCCGGCCAAGGACCCGGTCGAGCGTCGCGATCGCGGCCAAGTCACACCCACGCACGCCCAGGAACGCGTACCGCGGAACCTCCTCGTCGGAATCGGCGGTGCTGAACCCGTCCCGGGTGCCGGACCACAGCCGGCGCCGCGGCGGGTGCAGGAACTGCTTCCAGGACTGGGGCCCCGATGAGTGCCCGAACGCCGCGTCATCGTCACGCCTGCGCACCCGATACTGCCCGGGCGCCACGTCGACGCCCCATCCCCGCGGCAGGTCGGCGGCGGACTCCAGCTGATCCAGCACGATCGCGTTGTCCCGCAACGTCGGACCGATGACACGGTATCCGCGCTCGATCAGGATCTCGACCAGACGGTGCAGTCCGGCGGTGTCAAACGATGCGGCACCGTGGTTCTCGCCGTATCCGCTCATCGGCCCATCATCCGCCGGTTCGGTTGTGCTGTATAGGGGTTTGGCAACGGGGTCATCGGCTACGAGGCCTCCGCGAGCAACTTGATGTCGCGTTCCCACAGGGCGTCGCGGGCGCGATCCAACCGGGACCGGACGACCGCCACGAGTGCCGCCATCGTCATCGTCGCCGCCAGCGCTGTCACCAGCGCCACGCCGGCCGCCTCGCCCACGGCGAGCCAGGCGGGGGTGGGCGGATCCACCGGATTGCCGTCCCCGTCCACCCACATCTCGATGGTTCCGCCCACCTTGGCCTGCTCGGTGACCACCAGTGGTCCGTTGCGCTCCCCGCTCGGCCCTGGCCACTTCGCCTGCACGACAACGACACCCAAATCCTCGACCAGAGCGTCGACGATCGTCGCCATTACCCGGTGCCGCTCGTGCGCCTCCCGGGTGTACACCCCATCCCGCGCGCCGTAGGTCACCGCGCCGAGCACACCGGCGAAGGGGACGGCGATCATGGATACGACAAGCGCGACCAACATGACCAACGATTCGATGCGGTCCGCGCGGCGGAGCAACGGGTTACGGCCGAAGACGCGAGCGATCCGCCAGCGGCTGGGTTCCCAGGTGAACGTCTCCATAGTGTCCTCTGCGCCGCAACCGTTTCGGTGGATTCGCCGGTTCAGAGGGCGACCTGGTGCTGGTGATCGGTCACCCACTCGACGAAGTCGGAGAGCTCGCGCCGCGGTGTCGCCGGCAACGGGTCCGCGTTGATGGGCGCCCAGCCGACCCGAAGCAGCATCTGAGGATGACTGCTGTCGCCGAAGATGTCGGACTGGACCGCCGCGCGCGTTTCGGGCGTCTCCAACGGTTCGGTGACCGGGCAACTGGCCAGCCCGAGCGACGTCGCGGTGAGCAGCACGACGCTGGTCGCCTCGCCGGCGCGTAGCTGGGCCAGGCGGTCGTCGTTGCGGGTGCCAAGTGCGAGAACGACGGCGTTGTCGTCGGCCGACGACGAGTCCGGCGGCATGGGCAGCACCGGGCCGGCGAAGACCCGGCCCGGAATCTTCGCCGTGAGATCCGGCACCGGCGTGTTGCGGGCAGGGACACCGGCCACCGACGCGTAGCGACCACTCCACTCGGTGAGCTCGGCGAGATAGTCCTGATTCATGTGGTCGCGGATGGATTGAGCGACGATCTTCCGCAGATTGTCGAGGTCTTCGACCTGGCACAGCGTTACCCCGTTTCGAGCCGCCCGCGCCGCCATCAGCGCAACATCGCCCACCGGCACGGGCCAGGAGCTGTAGTAGCGCCGGTCGGTTCGCCGCCGCGGTATGGCCGCGGCCAGCGCGATGTCGACGGAGTCGGCGCGGTGTGGCGAAAGCTCGATGGCCGCAAGGTGGCTGGGGTCGGCGGGGTTCGGGAGCCGGGTCACCTTGGAAAGCCACCCGACCGCCGCAAGCGCGACAACACAGTGATGCAGGGCCGCACCGCAACTCAGCATCAGGTCACGGCCATCCGGGTCGGTGTTGGGCAGTTGCCGGCTCGTGTCGGAGTAGAGGTGCAGGCTCGTTGCGTCCACCCGCCACCGCCAGGGTTGGGTGTTATGCACCGAAGGCGCCCGAGATGCCAAACTCAAGACCGTCCGGACCGTGCCGGCATCCGGAAATCGAGTGTTCATGGCGGTCGTTTCCCTTCGGTATTTCTTCGTCTTACCTACGATTGCCGATCGGTGCCGGCCCGACGAGAGCCTGACGGCTCTAGCCCGAGGGACTTTGGGCCAATCGCATAGCTACGCGGCCGCCGCGACGCTCACGTCGACGGATAGCCGATCGCCGATGGCGTAGGCCACCGACCAGTCGCCGAGGCACGCCGCCCGTGCCAGCTCGTCAACCAGGGGGCTGTGGGCGCCAAGCTCCGCCAGCCATGCCGTGACGATGGGTGCGATCTCATGACCGGGCACCCGGACGGTGCGTCCGCCGTGCAAACGATCGGTGACGCGGTACATCATCGGGGTCGGCACGGCTCGCAGGTGGTGGCGTCTTGTTGTGAGCCTCATCACGGCCTCCTCGATCGAGCCTGGAATACATCCGACCACTCCACCGCTCCGGCCCACAGGGCCGAACGCAACCGGGCGGCAGGTGCTTCAGTCGTCCTTTCGAGGATGCGGAGGTCCCGCGGCGGAAGGGCCCTTGGTCACCTGGCTCCGTGACGCGAACGCGCCCGCGACCGAGGCGGCCGCGATGGTCAACAAGGCGCCGAACATCAACGCCGACGCTTCGCCCGCGACGAGCAGGTGTTCCTGGGTGCCGATGGCGGCCGCGGCCACCGGCACCCCGAGCTGCCCGGCCGAAAGCACCGCCAGGGTGAGCGGCTGGCCGAGCAGCCTGCCGGCGCAGTGTGCCAGCACGGCCCCGAGCCCCAGTCCCGCGCCGAGCAGGATGAGCTTCGGGTGCGCACCGAGCTCGCGCACCTGTAGGGAAGCGCCCAGCCAGACGAAGAACAGCGGGCTGAAAAACCCCTCGGTGATTCCGAACAGCTGGCGCGCCAACCGTCGCGGTTCGCCGACCATGGCGACCACCAGGCCCACCGCGAAGCCCGCCAGCATGACGGACACGTGCGTGCTCATGGCGAGGGCCGCGAGGGCGAACAGCACGATGAGGTTGGTGCGCAATTCCAGGGCGAACCGCCGATTCTCGGAGTAAACGTGCATCCGGCGGCGCCAGCCCTTGGCGTCGGAGGCGCGCAGCAGCACGTAGAACACCCCCGCACACGCGGCCACGGCCAGCGCGCCGAGCGCGGCGGTGGGCGCATGCCGGAGGTCAATCACCAACGGCAGCAAGACAATACAGGCGGCATCCGCAATAGCGATCTGCGCCGTAACGGCAATCACCTGCGGCCCCTGTAATCGCAGGGAATCGATCACCGGCAGCGCCAGCGCCGCCGACGACGAGGCCATCAGCACGGCGTACATCGCCGCGTGGCCGGTGCCGAAGGCAGCCGCCAATCCGGCCCCGAGCGCCACCGCGACGGCGCCACCCAGCGCCGCCCGCGCCAGCGCCTGCGGTAGCGACGCGCGCAGTGCGGTGGCGCCGACCGGGACATGGGTGCCCACGACGAACATGACCAACGCGAAACCGATGTTGGCGAGCAGCTGAAACGTCGGGTTGGTGACATCGACGACGCCCAAACCGGTCCGGCCGACGACGAGGCCCGCGACCAGCTCGCCGATGATCACCGGTATCCGAAGGCGCGGCAGCGCCGCCAGCAGCGGACCGGCCAATCCGATCGCGGTCAGCAGCGCCAGGGTGTGGAAGCCGAACCCCGGCACGTCAACGGTCCCTGCGCACAAGCACGAGGACATTCTGCATTCTTCGCGGCGCAGTTCTAGGGATTGATCGTGTTATCCCCGACCTGGCGGCCCCAGACGTATTCGATCGCGTACGGCGACCCGGTGTCGAGGTGGTTGTAGGGGGCGATGCTGTTCCCGGTGTCCATCACCAATTCGGGTGCGGGCCAAAGGTGTCGGGTGATGGGCTGCCAGCAACCCGGGGCGCCCCCCGGGCCGCCGCGCGCGTTCACCCGCGGCAGGTTTTCCGGGTAGCTGTACGGGTTCGGCGCGCCGCCGACGACCCCGGCCAGCCCGCCGACCAGGCTGGCAAGGGTGGCCACCGCCGAGACCGGGTTGGCCAGCAGCCCCAACCCGGACAGCGCCTCGGTGTTCATATTCAACGAGTAGCCGTTGAAACCGCCCTCGGCCGCGCCCGTGGCGGCCAGCGCATCGTTTTCGTTGCGCAGCAAGCAATAGATCTCGGGGCTGTAGGTGTCCAGCAGCTGGGCCGTGGGCACCAGGTCGGCGGCGCCGCGCGCCAGGTACGGGCCGCCCCGGTTGAA